>CAZKZT010000305.1:0-4781 GCA_964557265.1 uncultured Hyphomicrobium sp. | reverse complement strand
AGTCGACAGCGCCGAGCTTCACCGCCGATACGGCCGTCGCGAAGTTGCCGTAGCCGGTCAGCACGATGGTGCGGGCGTCGGGGCGAATGCGCGCGAGCTCCGCGATCACATCGAGGCCATTGCCGTCCTCGAGCCGCATGTCGACGACAGCGAACGCCGGGGGGCTCTGGCGGATCAGATCGAGCCCTTCGGCCACTGAATGACCCATACGGACTTCAAAGCCGCGCAACTCCATCGCGCGGCCGAGCCGCTGCAGGAACGCCTTGTCGTCATCGACGATGACGAGCGATCGGTCGGCTGGCAGCTCATCCTGTTTGAATGAGAGATCTTCGGACACGGTGCTGTTCTCCATTTTTACAGCATACCGAAGGTTGTCCGGGCCGCCAAGTCCGGCCCCGTTTCCGGTCACTGCGAGGTTAAGGCGTTGCTATCAATCCCGGTGACGTATCCGTAACGCTGATGGTATCGGGCGGGTTCTGCGGCAGGTCGAACTCGGTCCGCGGCCACGAAATCCTGACGATGGCGCCCGTCTCCCCTTGGGGCCGGTTGGCGACCGTCACCTGGCCCCCGGATCGTTCGAGCAGGGTCTTGGCGATGAAGAAGCCGAGGCCAAGGCCCGAACCTTCGAGCTGGCCCCCCGCCGCGCGCTGGCCGGACGGACGCGTCGTGACGTAGGGATCGCCGAGCGTGTCCATCACCTCGGGCGAGAAACCCGGGCCGTCATCGCTGATCGTGATGGTTACATCACTGTCGTCCCAGAGTGCCATCACCTGGACGCGCTCGCGGGCAAAGTCGACAGCGTTTTCGAGCAGGTTGCCGATGCCGAAGATGACGCCGGGACGCCGTTGCCCGATCGGCTCGCGCAGCTCGGTTCCGGCGCCCGCGCGCTCCGCGTATGGCCGTGCCGTGATCTCGATCCGGATCGCAGCCGACTGGTAGGGCTGGGCGGCTTCCTGGATGAGCTGGGTCAGCGGCAGGCTGACGTGATGGGGGTCCTCGGCGCCGGGGCTGCGGGTCAATTTGCGCAGAATTTCGCGGCATCGCTCGGCCTGCGAGCGCAGGAGTGCGATGTCCTCGGCAATATGGGACGCCATGCCGGAGGTCGCCGTCACCTCCCGCTCGAGCTCCTTGGTGACGAGCGCGATGGTCGCGAGCGGGGTCCCGAGTTCATGGGCCGCAGCCGCCGCCAAGCCATCCAGCGCATGCAGGCGTTGCTCGCGTGCGAGCACCAGTTCCGACGCGGCGAGCGCGGCCGACATCTGCCGCCCCTCCTTCGAGAGCCGTGTGGTGTAGAGCGCGAGGAACAGCATCCCGGCCACGATCGCGGACCACACGCCGAGCTTGTAGATCCACGGCAGCGAGAAGGCCCCGGCTCTTGCCCACGGCAGCGGCAGATGAAACTCGATCAGCACCGTCGCGGAAACAATCGCCAGAACGCCGAGAGCTACAGTGTTGCGTACAGGCAGCGTTGCCGCCGAGACCGTGACTGGCGCGATGAACAGCAGCGCGAACGGGTTCTCGAGCCCGCCGGTCAGATACAAAAGCCCGGCCAGCCCGACGATATCGTAGGCGAGGACAGCCGTCGCGAAGACGGGGCTCAAGCGGTGGCGGGCCGGATAGAGAACGCGCAGGCCCACGTTCACCCACGCCGACAGCGCGATGAGCAACAGGCACGCGGCAAGCGGCAACTCGTAGTTGAGACCCCAGTGGACCACCGCGACAGTGCCAAGCTGGCCGAGCACGCCGAACCAGCGCAGGCGCACGATGGTCTGCATCCTGAGGCGGCTTTCGTCGGGTCCGAGGTATTGCAGCTCTATGGAGGCCATACGAAACGGCACCGCTGTCGTTGTTGCGGATAGATCCGCGGGGAGGCTCAACGCCGCAGGGGGCAGGCCTTGTGACAGACCGCCTTGTAGACCAGATTGAGAAGCAGAAACAGTCAAGACCGTCAGCCGCAATCGCGGTCACGATGTCGGGCCGCGTGAACGCCCTTGCGACGCCGCCCGCCGCTTCACCCAAAGGACCGCGATGAACCTCCGCCTCCTGGCCGTCGCCGCCCTCGCCGCCCTCATCGGCGGCGCCGCGGCCATCGCGCTACTCCCCGACGCTCGCGAGCGGCTCTCGGGATCGCTGCCGACGACCGGGCAGGCACTCGTTGGCGGACCATTCACGCTCGTGGATCACACCGGCAAGACGGTCACCGACAAGGACTACCGCGGCCGCTACATGCTGGTGTTCTTCGGTTTCACGAACTGCCCTGATGTCTGCCCCACCGGGTTGCAGGTCATATCGGCAGCACTCGATGAGGTGGGCGCCAAAGCGGACAAGGTGGTGCCGATCCTGATTTCCGTCGACTACGAACGCGACACCCCGCAGCAACTTGCCGGCTACGTGCCGAGCTTCCATCCGCGCCTCGTTGGTCTCACGGGAACGCAGGAGCAGGTCACGGGTGCGATCAAGGCCTATCGCGGGTACGCGCGCAAGGTCGAGGACCCGAAGTCGACCGCGGGATACACCTACGATCACACCGCGCTCGTGTATCTGATGGATCCCAAGGGCGGGTACGTCACTCACTTCAATCCGCTCGGCGACAAGGCGCTCGAGCGCATGGCGGCGCGCTTGAAGCAGGTGCTGTGAGAGCTCCCGCTCAATTCACGCGAGACGCAGCAGAACCACGCCCGTCAGGATCAACAGCGACGCGATCACGCGCCAGCGCGTCAGTGGCTCCTTCAGCACCGTCGCGGCAATGACGGCGCCGAACAGCACGCTCGACTCGCGCAACGCGGCAACCAGGGCAATCGGCGCCTGCGTCATCGCCCAGATCGCGACGAAGTAGGACCCCAGCATCATCGCGCCCCCGCCGAGCGAGACGAATGCGTTGCGCCGTATCCCATCATAGACTGCCGGTCCCGCAAGGCTGAGCCCGGCGATCTGCGAGGCAATCGCGTTGCAGACGGCGAGCCACAGCGCATAGCTCGCGCCCGAGCCGTTTACACGCGCCCCGATGCCGTCGGCGAGTGTGTAAGCGCACGTACACATGGAGGCGGCCAGCGCAAAGCTGACGCCCGTGCGGTTGAAGCCGCCAACACGCGCGCCGCGCAGGGAGACGAGCAGCACGCCCGCGCTCAGCACGGCGATCGCCAGGAACCCGGTCACGCCGACGCCTTCCCCGATCAGCACGAGCGAACCGATAGCGGTCAGCATGGGGGCTGTCCCCCGCATGATCGGATAGACCTGAGCCAGATCGCCGTTGCGGTAGGCGCCGATCACCATCAGGCGGTAGACGACATGGAGGGCGACAGAGATCGCAATCCACGTCCAGGCACCGGCCTGCGGCACCGCCACGAACGGAAGACAGCAGAGCGCGATCAGGCCCGAGAAAACGGTGACTTGTGTGGTCGTGGCGAGCGGGTCACTTCCCGTCTTGATCACGGAATTCCAGCCGGCGTGCATCGCCGCAGCGGCCAGCACCGCGAAAAACACGTCCAAACTCACAGCTCGCCCCCGCTCTGCCCGCCCGCTTCCTGCGCCAAATGGCAGTGCGCGGCAAGCTTTATGACAGTTTGGCAGCTGGGGATGGCACGACCGGCGCGCGTTCACGATGGATGCGCGGCCCGCTTGACGGCCCCTCCGCATCCGCCTTCGATCGGCCGGACTGAGGATCTGCCGATTCGAGGCTGCGGATGCCTGAAAGCATCAAGGGATGGCTGCTGCTGATGGGCGCCGTGATGATCGGCCTCCTGATCTTCGCGACGCTCTATCAGTACCGCATCGATCGTAACGCGCAGGGGTGGACCAAGACCCGCGGCCGCATCCGCTCGTCCAGGGTGGTGGCGCGCAAAGTGCGCAAATCGGGCGAACGCGGCTCGGAAATGCGCAACTTCGCCGAGATCAGCTACGAGTACCTCGTGCCCGGTGAAGAGAAGCCACGTCGTAGCAGTCGCGTGCACCTCGGGCATGATCCCGGCAACGTCGATGTCGGCGAGACCGTTGCGCGCTATCAGGCAGGCGCGGACGTCGACGTCTTCTTCAATCCTGCGAAACCAAGCGAAGCGGCGCTCGAGCGTGATGCGCCGGAGGGCGTCTATCAGACTCTCGTCATCTTCATTCTGTGCTGCATCGGCGCGTGGCTTGCCTTCGCCTTCGGAACCGATGGATTGGTCGACGCCGTGACCGAGCGGATCCCGAAACCCGGCAACATGTGGGCGGTCGGTTTGTTCGGCGGCGCCGGTGCATTCCTCGGACTGATCGCACTGACGCTGAGACATGAGCTGCACGCAACGCGCGCATGGAAGGTCACCTGGGGCCGGATCGAGAGCGCCGAGGTCGAGAGCTTCATGGCGCGCTCGGCGTCGCGGCTGCCGCGCTGGACGCGGCTCTATACGCCGCTGATCGCATACTCCTATTCGGTCGGCGGGCAGCGCTATACGGGAAGCCGCATCCGCCTCGGCGGGATGGCGTTCCTGTCGCGCGATTTCTGGGCGCGCCGGCAGGCTTCCGCCTACAAGGTGGGCGCACCGGTCGAGGTCTACTATGACCCGCAGAACCCGACGAGCGCCGTGCTCGAACGCCGCTCGGTGGGCCTCGGCTGGCTATGGGGCGTCGTGGTCGCCCTGTTCGTGCTGGCGGCGCGCGCGGCCGGATTCATCTGAACTGCCAGGTCGCCTGGCGGCGCAATGCCTGATTTCCTTGCCGCTTTAACCATTTCGCGAATCGGACCACAGTTGGATGAGGGAGACTGTGTCATTTGGATGAATGTTCCGACACGATAGTCGCACCGA
>CAZKZT010000304.1:0-4811 GCA_964557265.1 uncultured Hyphomicrobium sp. | reverse complement strand
CGCGGACATCGCCGACATCCCCGGCTCGCTCACGATGTCCATGCCCGGCACACATCCCCCCGGCCATCTCGCCATCGGCGTACGCCCCGAAGGTATCCGCTTCGCGGACGGCGGCCTCCCCGCCCGCGTGACCTCAATCGAGTACCTCGGCGCCGACAGCCTCATCGAAGTGGCCGCCGGCAAGACCCGGATCGTCGTGCGCCTGCCGGGCAAGGCGCCGTGCGCGGTCGGAGAAAGTGTCGCGCTCAATTGGGAGCATATTGCAGCGCACTGGTTCGATCTGTCATCCGGACGTCGCACTCCGTAGGGTAGACGCGCGCCCATAGGAAGATTTCGAGAGAGGAGACTCGGCCATGAAGAGACGGCAGTTCATCAAAGGCTCGGCGCTCGCCGCCGGCAGCATGATCGCCATGCCCGCCATTCTGCGCGCGCAGGCGGCCACCGAGTTCTCGTTCTTTTTCCCCGTCGCGGTCGGCGGCCCGATCACCAAGCTGATCGACAAGTTTGCTGCGGACTTCGAGGCCGAGCATTCCGGCATGAAGGTCAAGCCGATCTACGCCGGCACCTACCAGGAAACGATCGTCAAGGCGCTGACGGCGCACAAGGCGGGCGCCGCGCCGGCGACATCGGTGCTGCTGTCGACCGACATGTTCACGATGATCGACGAAGGCGCCGTCACGCCGATCGACGAGTTCATCAAGACGGATGCCGATAAAAAGTGGCTCGAGAGCTTCTTCCCGGCGTTCATGCTCAACAGCCAGACCGGCGGCAAGACGTGGGGCATTCCGTTCCAGCGCTCCACCGTCGTCCTCTACTACAACAAGGACCTGTTCAAGGAAGCAGGCCTCGATCCCGAAAAGGCACCGAACACCTGGGCCGAGCAGATCGAGTTCGCCCAGAAGCTGACCAAGCGTGATGCCTCCGGCAATGTCACGCAGTGGGGTCTGCAAGTCCCGTCGTCGGGGTTCCCGTACTGGCTGTTCCAGGGCTTCTCGACCCAGGCTGGCGGCATCCTCGCCAACCAGGAAGGCAACAAGACCGCCTATGACGCGCCTGAAGTCATCGAAGCGCTGCAGTACTGGGTCGATCTCTCGCACAAACACAAAGTGCACCCGACCGGCGTGGTCGAGTGGGGCACCACACCGCGCGCCTTCTTCGACGGCAAGTGCGCGATGATGTGGACGACGACGGGCAACCTCACCAACGTCCGCAACAACGCCAAGTTCCCGTTTGGTGTCGCCATGCTGCCGGCCGGCAAGCGCCGCGGCAGCCCGACCGGCGGCGGCAACTTCTACATCTCGAGCAAGGCACCGCGCGCGCAGCAGGAAGCCGCGTTCCAGTTTGCCCGCTGGATCACCAGCGCCGAGCGCGCCGCGCAGTGGTGCGTCGACACCGGCTACGTCGCGGTGCGCCCCGACTCCTTCGACACGCCCGTGTTGAAGAAGTACACCGACGGCTTCCCGCAGGCGCTCGTCGCCCGCGATCAGCTCCCGCACGCGGTGGCCGAGCTGTCGACCTACGACAACCAGCGCGTCACCAAGGCTCTCAACGACGCACTCCAGGCGTCGCTGACCGGCACCAAGCAGCCGGCTCAGGCGCTCAAGGATGCCCAGGCGGAAGCCGACCGCCTGCTCAAGCCGTACCAGCGCGGCTGATCTACTGCTGACATGGGGCCAGCGCTGTGCCATGGAGTGCAGCGCTGGCCTTATCTTTCTGAGCGTAATCCGGGGGACGATTGACCAATCAGCAGACGCGCGGCTGGATCCATGCGTGGCTGCTGCTGCTGCCCGCGATGGCGCTGCTCGCGCTGTTCACACACTGGCCGGCAGTCGCCACCATCTACGACAGCTTCTTCTCGACGCCGCGCGCGCGCCGGCCATCGGTGTTCGTCGGTCCCGGCAACTACGAGCAGATGCTCGCCGACCCGATCTTCTGGCAAGCCCTCACCAACAATCTCTGGTTCGCGCTCGGCACCATCCCGACGTCGATCGCGCTCGCGTTGCTGATGGCGGTGTGGGTCAATGACCGGTTCCCCGGCCGAACCTTCGTGCGCATGGCATTCTTCACGCCGACCGTGCTGCCGATGATCGCCGTCGCCAACATCTGGCTGTTTTTCTATACGCCCGAAATCGGTCTCCTCGAGCAGGTGCGCTATGCCCTCGGCGGGCGGGCGCACAACTGGCTCGGCTCGCAGGATACCGCGCTCGCCGCCGTCACGATCGTCGCGGTGTGGAAGGAAGCCGGTTTTTTCATGATCTTCTACCTCGCAGCGTTACAGGCGATCCCGCCCAATCTCGCGGAAGCCTCGGCGCTCGAAGGCGCGTCGCGATGGTATTTCTTCCGCCGCGTGCAGTTCCCGCTGCTGATGCCGACGACGCTGTTCGTGCTGGTCAACGCCGTGATCAACGCCTTCCGCATGGTCGACCACATCTTCGTGCTGACGCGCGGCGGGCCCGACAACGCGACCACGCTGCTGCTGTTTCACATCTACCAGGTCGGTTTCAGCTTCTGGGATACCGGCTACGCGGCGGCGCTGACCGTCGTCCTGCTTGTGTCGCTCGCCCTTCTCGCGCTCATCCAATACGGCGTGCTGGAACGCCGTATCCATTACCGCTGACGGAACCTCGACCCATGGCAGCAGCGGCACACTCACACACGGATGGCTCGGGCCAGTACCAGCCGAAAGGCCGCGGGCTCGTCATCGAGACGATCGCCGCGTGGTCGCTCGCGCTGATCTGGATCGCGCCGCTGCTCTACGCCGTGTGGGCGGCTTTCCATCCGCCCGAGTTCTCGACCCGGTTCGATCTGTTTGCGCCGCTATCGCTGAAGAACTTCGCGCGCGCGTGGGAGGCTGCCCCCTTCGCGCGCTACTTCCTCAACACCTTCCTGCTCGTGACCCTGGTACTCGCGAGCCAGCTCGTGCTGTGCACGCTCGCGGCATTTGCCTTCGCACGCTACGTGTTCCCGGGCAGTGGCATCGTGTTCGCACTCGTGCTTGCGCAGCTCATGATCATGCCCGACGTACTGCTGGTCGAGAACTACCGGACGATGAGCAATCTCGGCCTCGTCGACTCGATCCCCGCGATCGCACTGCCGTATGTGGCATCGGCCTTCGGCATTTTTCTGTTGCGCCAGACCTTCAAGCAGGTGCCGCGCGAGCTGGACGATGCCGCGCGCGTCGAAGGCGCGAGCGGATTGCAGACGCTGCTCAAAGTCTATGTGCCGCTCGGCAAGTCGGTCTACCTCGCCTATGGCCTCGTGTCGGTCAGCTACCACTGGAACAACTTCCTGTGGCCGTTGATCATCACCAGCTCAGTCGAGTCGCGGCCACTCACGGTCGGACTGCAGGTGTTCTCCTCCTCCGACCAGGGCATCGACTGGTCGGTCATCTGCGCTGCAACGCTGATGACCTCCGGGCCGCTGCTGCTCGGCTTCCTGCTGTTCCAGCGCCAGTTCGTCCAGAGCTTCATGCGCGCCGGCGTCAAGTAGGCACCGTCCGCCCTGACATAACCGGAACAATAGTGCTTCCATCACTGCTGCCCGCGCGACCTCTTCACGCCGTTCTTCAAACGCGAAATTTGATGTTGCCGGACTGTCAGTGATCCGCGCATCTCGCCCGCCCGATGGCCAATTCACCACGGTTCAAAATCTCGCGGCGGCGCTCGTCTTGCTCTGGCGCAAATCTATACCGGCTTTGAACATCAGCCGCCTACTGTCTACTTGTATTTCACCCGACAACGTGGATAGTTACGCGATGTAGGACGATCGTAGCGAGAGCGCTGAACGTGGCGAGAAAAAATTCCGCGCTCCAGGAAGCGATGACCATCTTCAGCGCGCTCGCAGTTCACGAGCAACGAGAGGTTCTGCTCGAGTTCCAGGCGATCTACGAAGAGGCGCTGAACAAGCGCCGCCGTGAGTTGATCGACGAACTCGACGCCCTCGGCCCTTCCGTGCCGCCCGGTGCGAAAAAAAGTGCCGATACGCCGCGCGCCACCCGCTACCGCAGCAGGAAGGATCCGTTGCTCGTATGGTCCGGGCGCGGCCGGATGGCACGATGGCTCGTCGACGAGATGAAGCAGACGGGCCTGCCCAAGGACGCCTTCAAGGTCAAATAGCGGATGGCCGCGCCATCTGTCTGGCGCACTTCCTGGTGGCTCGCGCCTCAGTTGGGCGTGATGGTGATTCGCAACGTGTCGGAGTAGTTGCCGCGCGTGAGCGGCAGAATGTTTCCATGAGGCGTGATTGTCAGGGACATCGACCCCTGCGGCATATTGCCAGATGCCGCGCTCGGCGATCCGGCCTCGGCACCACTCGCCGCTGGGTTCGTGGCGGTGTTGATCTGCGCGTTCGCTCCCGCGAATAGCGCTTGTGCTGAGTAGTCTATCCGGTGCTGGAACTGGGGCCCAGGTGATGCTGGTCCGGTCAGTGCGCCGCCGAGCGACGTCAACTGCACGGAGGATGGACTGTTGCAGACGACATTCGCGTACGACTTCGGGATCGGCGTCGTATCGACGTGACCGCTCACAATCGGGATGACCGCATTGTCAGCGGCGGGGTTCGAGAGCCCGCCGATGGTACAGGTCTTGGTGACGTTGGCGGTTACGGTGTGCGCTTGCGACGCTGAGATGACCGGAATGAGGATCAGAAGCTGTCCGACGATGGCCAGGGTGACACCGTCCTGATAGCTCCCGCCCTGCTGCGGGTTCCCCGGCAACATCCGACCATGGAACTGGAAGTTCAATGTCCGGGTCGTACCGAGCGTCAGAGGCGACGACCAAGCCTCGACGATCATGCCGCTTTCGTCCGGCACG
>CAZKZT010000303.1:0-4815 GCA_964557265.1 uncultured Hyphomicrobium sp. | reverse complement strand
CTTCAGCGCGAAGACGCGCTGAAGCCGATGAACTGCCCGGGCCACGTGCAGATCTTCAAGCACGGCCTCAAGAGCTATCGCGAGTTGCCGATCAAGATCGCGGAATTCGGCTGCGTGCATCGCTATGAGCCGTCGGGCGCGCTGCACGGCCTGATGCGCGTGCGCGCGTTTACGCAGGACGACGCGCATATCTTCTGCTCGGAGGACCAGATCGCCGAGCAGTGCCTCGACATCAACGATTTCATGCTGTCGATCTACGGCGACTTCGCGTTCGAGGATGTCCACATCAAGCTGGCGACGCGGCCGGAGAAGCGGGTCGGCGCGGATGAGCTGTGGGATAAGGCCGAGGACGCCATGAAGGGCGTGCTCAACCAGATTGCCCTGCGCTCGAACGGCCGCATCCAGACCTCGATCGCGGAAGGCGACGGCGCGTTCTACGGGCCGAAGTTCGAGTACCACCTGCGCGACGCGATCGGGCGCACGTGGCAGTGCGGCACGACGCAGGTCGACTTCAACCTGCCCTCACGCTTCGGCGCCTTCTACATCGACGCCAACAGCGAAAAGCGCACGCCGGTGATGATCCATCGCGCGATGTTCGGCTCGCTCGAGCGGTTCATGGGCATCCTGACCGAGAACACCGCAGGGCATTTCCCGTTGTGGCTCGCGCCGGTGCAGGCGATCGTCGCAACGATCGTCTCGGATGCGGACGAGTATGCGCTCAAGGTGGCGGCGAAGCTGCGCCGCGCCGGCCTGCGCATCGAGACGGATCTGCGCAACGAGAAGATCAACTACAAGGTGCGCGAGCACTCGCTGGCCAAGGCGCCGGTGATCCTCGTTGTCGGCAAGCGCGAGGCGGAGGAAGGCAAGGTCGCCATGCGCCGCCTCGGCAGCAACGACAGCAAGACGCTCACCCTCGACGAGGTGACGGCGATGCTGGTCGATGAGGCCGAAGCGCCGGACCTGAAGCGGGCGAGAGAGGGTTAGGCCACGGCGTAGGCCAGTCTTCTCCTTCTCCCCGCTTGCGGGGAGAAGGGACAAGTCAGCCGCGCCCCGCCAACCCGAACGCTTTCGCGAGCTGCGTCAGCGTACGGGTGCGGATCTCGTAGGATGGCGCGATTGCGACGACGACGACCTCGTCGGCCTGGAACTCGTCGCGGAGATCGCGGATGCGCTGCGCGACCTCGTCGGCCGGGCCGATCGTCGCGCGTGGACGTTCGCGCGCAGCGATCGCCGCCTCGCGCTCGGACATCTCGTAGGCCGCCGCTTCCTCCAGCGTCAGGATCGGTTTGTTGATGCCCATCGCCGCCCACGCCCAGCGGATCAGCATCGCCTTCTCGATCAGACGCGCCTCTTCCTCGCTGTCAGCGCAGAGTGCGATGACGGCGAGCGCAAGATGCGGCTTCGCCTCGTGGCCGACGCGGAAATGCTCGCGATAGGCGCGGCCAACCTGCGCACCCGTGTAGGCATTGATGAAATGCGCGAATGCGAAACGCATGCCGAGGTGCGCCGCGAACGACGCACCACCCGTCGATGAACCGAGTACCCACATCTCGGGATTGGTCGGCACAACCGGATTGGCGATCTGATCTTTCAGCGGATGGCCGTCCGGCACCGTGCCCTTGAAGATCGCCGACAGCTCCATGAGCTGGCGCACGAAGCCTTCCTCGCTGTCGATCGGCTTGCCGTCGAACAACACGCGCGCGGTGCGCGGATGGCCGCCCGGCGCGCGTCCGAGCCCGAGATCGATGCGGCCAGGATAGAGCGCCTCCAGCATCCGGAACTGCTCGGCGATCTTGAAGCTCGCATAGTAGGGCAGCATGATGCCGCCCGTACCAATGCGGATGTGCTGCGTCTCCGCGCCGAGGCGCGCGAGCAGGATTTCCGGGCTCGCGTCGGCAAGGCCGAGCAGACCGTGATGCTCGGCCAGCCAGTAGCGGTGGTAGCCGAGCCGGTCCGCCAGCTTCGCCAGCGCGATCGTCGAATGGATCGCCTCAGATGGCGTGGCCCCGCCGATGATCGGCGACTGATCGAGAACGGAAACCGGGAAATCGGCCATCAGGTTTTCGCGTGCGACTTCGGCACGTACGCCTCGACCGGGCCGCCCGCTTCCTTCCAGCCCTTGAAGCCGCCGAGGACATGCGCCACGGGCTTCAGGCCCATATCCTGGGCCGTCTTCGCGGCCAGTGCCGACCGCATCGCGCCGGCGCAGAAGAAGATGAACTTCTTGTCCTCGCCGAACTTCTCTTTGTAGTAGGGGCTCGCCGGATCGATCCAGAACTCGAGCATGCCACGCGTCACATGCATGGCACCCGGCACCTTGCCATCGCGCTCCAGCTCGCGCGGATCGCGGATGTCGACGAAGACGACGCCCGGGTTGCCATGCAGCTTGATCGCGTCGGCCGGCTCCAGCTCCTCGATCTGCTTCTTGGCCTCCTTGACCATGGTCATGACGCTATTCGTGATGTTCTGGGCCACGTGTCTGCTCCCTGTTGGATGGTGGGCGGCTCGGCCGCCGGATGTGGCCGGACGATGGCACTGCCGAGCGCTCGCGGCAAGTGCGCGCCGCCCCTGGCAGCCCTGCGCCACACCCTTGACGCCCCGTTCCCGCCCGGCGAAACAGACGGATGCGGTAAACGAGGTACCCGATGAGCCAACCCTACGACGACAGCAACATCTTCGCGAAGATCCTGCGCGGTGAGCTGCCGTGCCACAAGGTGTACGAGGACGCCGACACCTTCGCGTTCATGGACATCATGCCCCGCTCGACCGGCCATACGCTGGTGATCCCGAAGGGGCCGGCGCGCAATATGCTCGATGCGAGCCCGGCGCGGCTCGCGGCTTGCCTGGCGACGGCGCAAAAGATTGCGCAGGCGCAGATCAAGGCGTTCGGCGCCGATGGCATCACGCTGCAGCAGTTCAACGAGAGCGCGGGCGGGCAGGTGGTCTTCCACCTTCATTTCCACGTGCTGCCGCGGTGGGAGGGCGAGAGGCTGCAGCCGCACACCGGCCAGATGGAGAAGCCGGACGTGCTCGCGGCCAACGCGGAGAAGCTACGGGCAGCCCTCGCCGGTTGAGGCTCAGCCGATCGTGAAATAGCCCGCGAGCAGCGCCAGCGTGCCCATCAGCACGCCCATGCCGAGGCTTTTGCGGAAGGCGAAGAAGGCTGCGATTCCAATCGCGGCGGCGCCGTAGCGCGTCGGTGCGCTCATCGCGGCGAGCGCGCCGGTCGGGAACACGACGATACGAGAGACGAGCCCGGCGACGATCGCCGACGACACCGCGCGCACCCAGATGAAGATCTCGCTCTGCGGGTCGAGGTCGCGCCCGATCAGGGCGCCGGCCCAGCGCCACGGCTCCGAGGCGAGGAAGCCCGCAACGAAGAACGGCAGGTAGCCGCCCCAGGTGCCCCACACGCCCGGCAGGTTGCTCATGCGGGCCTCCCGCGGCCGAGCGCCCACGCGATCGTGCCACCGGCGATGCCCGTCACGAGCAGGTCGATGCCCGGCAGCCAGAGAAAAGCGAACGGGGCCAGAAAGACGCCGAACACGATCGCCAGCGTGTCGGAACGCGCACGAGCCGTCTCGATCATGGCGAGCAGGAAGGTCAGCGGCATCGTGAACAGCAACGCCGCCGACACCCACGGCGGCACCGCACCCGCCGCCAGATAGCCAGCCGCAGTCGCGATGAGTGTGCCGGTGATGATGCCAAAGCCGATGCCGAGATAGTGGACGAGACGCACCTCGGGCGGCACATGCGGCAAGCGCTTCAAGCCCTCGATCCAGACCGTGACGGCAACGAAATGCACGACCAGCAATTCGTGCCAGCGCGGTCCGCCATGCCCTTTCAACCACGGCATCAGCACGACCGTCATCGGCAGGAAACGGACGGCCGTGAGGCTGACCGCCAGCGCGGCCGCGGCCATCGAAGCACCGCGCGCGGCATGATCGGCAAGCACCACCTGCGCCGGCAGCGCCTGCAGAAAGATCGGCAGCGCCAGCGCCTGGCCGAGCGTCAGGCCCGCCTCGCGCGCAAAGGCGCCGTACCCGAGGATGCCCGCATAAAGCACCAGCGCGGGCACGCTATACATCGCCAGCCAGCCACGCCAGAAGGAATGGACGCGTGTCATCGGCTCGAGTGTGGCAGCGGGCTCGATCATAGCAACCTGTTCGTGCGGGAGCGGCTGTCAGGCCATCCGCACATGAAAATGCCCGCCGGTTTGGCGGGCATTTCCTTCTCTACGTTGCTTTGCGCGGCGCCTCAATCATCCTTCTTGCGGCGCGGCACGCTCGGGACGGCGCCCGAGGGCTTGCTCTTTTCGCCCTTGGGGCCAGAGAGCGACCGTTTGGGCCCGGGCGCACCGACCAGAACCTCAGCGGGCGGCGCCTCGTCGACGACGTCATCATCGTCGTCGGTCTCATCATCCTCGTCCTTCGGCTTGGCTCGCTTCGAGGGATCCGCCGGCAGGTATTCGAACTTGAGCTTCGAGTCGTCGCCCTTGCCTTCGGTGGTAATCTTGACGATCCCGCCGTGCTCGAGCTTGCCAAACAACAACTCCTCGGCGAGCGGCTTCTTGATGTACTCCTGGATGACGCGCGCCATCGGCCGGGCGCCGAACTTCTCGTCGTAGCCCTTATCCACCAGCCACTTGGTCGCCTCCTCGCCAAGCTCGATCGTCACGCCGCGATCGGCGAGCTGCGCCTCGAGCTGGAAGACGAACTTCTCGACGACCTTGGTGATGACCTCGACCGGCAAGCCGCTGAACGGCACGACCGCGTCGAGACGGTTGCGGAACTCCGGCGTGAACAGCCGGTTGAT
>CAZKZT010000302.1:0-4832 GCA_964557265.1 uncultured Hyphomicrobium sp. | reverse complement strand
GTCACCGATCACCGCAAGGTTGAGATCGGGGCAATACGGCCGCCCGACCACCACATCGGCATAGGAAACGAACGACAGGTCGCCGGGCGCCGCCACCGCATCGAGCACCGGCCCGACATCCGGCCATAACTGCGTCACTCGCGCCTTCCAGGCATCGAGCCCGCCCGCCAGCCATGCAGCGTGGCCATCGGCACGCAGACTCCAGAAGAACGCGGCGCGCGGCGTCGGATCCTCCGGCAACCGGCCGATCGGCAGCATCCCGGTCATGATCGCAGCACCGTCGTACCGCTGTGCCAGTGTCGCGCGATCCTTCCAGCCGTCGGTCATTGGCAGCGCGGCCCAGATCGCACCGTAGGTGAACTGGCGATCGCGGATTCGCCCGCCGACCGCGCGGCGCAGCGCCGAGCGCATCCCACTCGCATCGATGACGAGATCGAACGGCCCGTGGTGTTGCCCCTGCGCGTCGATGACCAGCGTCCGTCCGCGTGCGTGGCTCTCGACGCGAACAGCCTCGACATTCGTCGAAACCGGCACGCCAAGCCGCTCGACCTCGCCATGCAGCAGCGCGAACAGGCTCGCGCGATGGATACCGAGACCGAACAGATGCGGCCGGAGACGGCGATAGTCGATAGCGAGAACCCGGCGGCCGCGCGCGGTGCGCCCATCGATCGCATGAACGATCGCCCCGAGGGCAAGCGCCCCATCGTCCAGGTCAAGCCGCGCGAGGCAGGCAAGACCGGTCGGCTGCAGCAAAAGGCCAGCGCCAACCGGACGCGGCGCGGCAAAGCGCTCGAGCAGCGTCACCTGATGACCGTCGCGGGCGAGAAAAGCCGCTGCCGCGAGCCCGCCCGTGCCCGCCCCGACGACGCCTATCCGCAGGTTCTGCATGAGGTCTGCACGGGCTCAACGCAAGTTTTCAGCTTCACACGGCAAGCGCCGCGCATCGGGCCGGCCGGTCACGCCCGCTCGCCACTCGGCGCCACGCGCTGCCGCTTCGTGTGACGGCCCGCAATCAGCCAATAGACCAGACCGGCAGCGACACCGGCTGTCATGAACGCGGCGAGCGCATAGTTATTGAAGATGGTCGGCGCGCCCTGAAGCTCGCTCACGTACTGCGCAAGGAAGCCGATCCCGGCCGCGAGCACGGCAACGATCGTGTAGTAGAACCACTCGCTGATGGCACGCCGCTCGGCGATCACGGCCGCAATGAGTGCCAGAGGCGCAGCGAAAACTGCGGCCCACGATCCACTGGCGAGCGCCAGCAGCCCCGCAGTGGATAGCCGCCTTCCCGCTTCATCCGACTGCAGCGAGAACAATTCCGCCGGCGTAATGACAAAAGCGACGAGCACCGCCCCGAAAGCAAAGCAGGCCAGGAGATATCCGGCGAAAACCCCAAAACATCTCGCCAGCATAGCCTCGCCTGCCTCCCGCCCAATCGTGGTTAGCCCCCTGGAATAGCCGGCGAGTATAGAGAAACGAGAAGCCGCAGCAATTGCTTTCGAGCCTCATGCATGGCGCTTTTCTTGCCAGGCGAAACGGCTTCCCGGCGCGGGGCCTGCCGAGAGGCTCGATGCATGCCAACCACATTTGCATAGCCGCACGGCACTGATTTTCCGCCCCCCGGACTTGACGCGCCGGAGTACAGGCGTAGACGTTCAACCTCACCAACAATCAGCGACAGACGCAGGGAGTTCTGGGAGAGCATGACCGTATGAGCATCAAGGGCAAAGCGTACATCGTCGGAGCTTACGAGCATCCGACCAGGAAGGCGCCGGACAAGTCGCTGGCGCAGATCCACGCGGAAGTGGCCAAAGGCGCGCTCGACGACGCAGGGCTCACCAAGGACGACGTCGACGGGTACTTCTGTGCCGCTGGCGACACGCCGGGCCTCGGCGGCAACTCGTTCGCCGATTACATGGGCCTCCGCCTCAAGCACATCGACACCACCGACACCGGCGGCTCGTCGTATCTCGCGCACGTCGGCCACGCGGCCGAAGCGATCGCTGCGGGCAAGTGCAACATCGCGCTCATCACGCTCGCGGGGCGTCCGCGCTCTGAGGGCGTGCAGACCGGCACCAACCCGCGCATGGGCAGCCCCAGCCAGCCGGATCTCCAGTTCGAGTTTCCGTACGGCCCGGCGACCGGCAACATGTACGCCATGTGCGCGATGCGCCACATGCATCAATACGGCACCACGAGCGAGCAGCTCGCCTGGGTGAAGGTCGCGGCCTCGCATCACGCGCAGTACAATCCGCACGCGATGCTGCCGAAGGTCGTGACCGTCGAGGACGTCGTCAACTCGCCGATGGTCGCCGATCCGCTGCACCGTCTCGACTGCTGCGTCATCTCCGATGGCGGCGGCGCTCTCATCGTCACCAAGCCCGAGATCGCCAAGAGCCTCAAGCGGCCGCTGGTCAAAGTGATCGGCACCGGCGAAGCGGTGAAGCATCAGATGGGCGGGCGCGATCTCGACCTCACGTTCTCGGCCGGCCGCTGGTCGGGCGCGCGCGCGTTCGAGGAATCCGGCGTCAAGCACAAGGACATCAAGTACGCTTCGATCTACGACAGCTTCACGATCACCGTGATCATGCAGCTCGAAGATCTCGGCTTCTGCGAGGTCGGCCAGGGCGGCAAGTTCGTCGCCGACGGCAACCTCATCTCGGGTGTCGGCAAGCTGCCGTTCAACACCGACGGCGGCGGCCTTTGCAATAACCACCCCGGCAACCGCGGCGGCATGACCAAGGTCATCGAGGCGGTGCGCCAGCTGCGTGGCGAAGCGCATCCCAAGGTGCAGGTACCCAATTGCGATATCGCGCTGGCGCACGGCACGGGCGGTTCGCTCGGCACGCGCCATGTCGGCGCGACGGTGATCATGGAGCGGGAGTAAGCGACGATGGCAGGTGAAGAGAAAATCTACGCGGTCGTCCCGCCGACCCCGGGCTCCGAGCCCTACTGGGAAGCTGCCAACGCCGGCAAGCTGCTGCTCGGCCACTGCAAGTCGTGCGACAAGCCGTTCTACTATCCGCGCGGCTCCTGCCCGATGTGCCTCTCGACCGACACCGAGATGCGCGAAGCCAAGGGCACCGGCACGATCTACACCTACTCGGTGATGCGCCCGGCAAAGCCGGTGTACGTCATCGCCTACGTCACGCTCGATGAAGGCGTTTCGATGATGACCAACATCGTCGATACCGACCCGGCGAACGTGAAGATCGGCCAGAAGGTGAAGGTCGTCTTCAAGCCGCGCGAGGACGGCACCAAGATCGCCTGCTTCACGCCAGCGTAACAGGCAGCGGCCACTCCTGTCGCCACGCCGAGCCCCGATGGAGCATCGCTCCATCGGGGCTTTCTCTTTGACGACCTAGAATCGAAACCGCTTGCCGACCGCGAGCGGCACCAGCTTGCCGTCTCCGAACGCATTCGCCAGAGCCGTCATCGCGCGCCACCCCGTGCAATGTCCGGCGGCGACGACATCGAGATCGAACTCTTTCAGCGCCTCGACCGTCTGCGGAATGACGCGCTCGTTGGTTCCGGACAGATGCAGTCCACCCATCACGGCGTGGAGCGGCAGATCGGGGAAGCTCGCGTGGGCGTGTTTGAGCACATTGACGACGCCGGCATGCGAGCAGGCCGAAAGCACCACGAGCCCTTTGCCAGCGACGTGCACCGCGAGAAACCGCTCGTCCATCAGCAGCTCGTCGGGCTCCCAGCTCTTGCCATCCAGTGTACGGCGATGCTGCCCCGGCAGTCCCGTCTCGAACGGCGTCACACGCGGGATCTCGCCACTCACGTACGCAAGACCATCGAGCGGGAAATGCGGCTCGACTGTATTGACGACTTCGGCACCGTAAGCCGTCAGCGCGGCGACGCTCGGCACATCCTGCATCGGACGCATCGAGCCATCGGGAAGTTTGGCCCCGCGGGAGCGGAACATGTCAGGATGCGCGTAGTACGGTACCGTGCCCCCGCCATTGCGATCGCGCACGATCTGCAGCGCGCGCAGCATCGCGCCGCCGTGGTCCCAGTGTCCATGCGAGAGCACCATCGCCTCGACCGCACCGAGATCGGCACCGAGCCGCGACACGTTCTGCTCGAAGGTCCGATCCTCCGGACCGGCGTCGAACAAAAGCGTGCGGCTTTTGCCCTCCTTCTTGACCGTCACCAGGCAAGCGAGCCCGTGAGCGGCGCAACACAAACAATCACCCGCGAGAACCCACGCGCCGCGTCGCCGACGCCCTAAGCCGGCGATCTCCGTTTCGACAAATGCCGGTGTCGACGAAAGGTTGTCCGTCACGTTGTCGACGAGCACGAGAATCTCGACCTCGTCGACGCTTTGAAGCCCGGCCATCCAGCAATCCCCCCTCGCCATCGACGATCCGCGCATCGTCCTGCTCGAAATGAACGATCAATCATGGGCTTATGCCCGCCAGTTTGGCAACCGGGCTGCCTCGAATGCACATATAGCAGGCGCACGGAGCGACCCCCGCCGAACGCCGCACTATTTTTAGGCAATGAAGCCGTGATGATTGATAAATCATCACCGATGCCTAGCGCCACATCATCTCGCGGCACCCCTCCATCGACATAGCGATCTGATTCAGCAGGATTTTTATGCCACCCGACGGATTGGCATACGGCTTGCGATCCACGTTAACCGTCAGAAGCAGTCATAGGAGGTAGGCATGCTGAATCGTCGGAATGTGCTCGCGGGAATTGCGACCGCGGCACTGACGGGAGGCGCGTTGCTGTCAAGCGTTCCAGGGGCGGTGGCACAGGATACGATCAAGGTCGGCGTGCTCCATTCGCTGTCCGGCACCATGGCCATCAGCGAG
>CAZKZT010000301.1:0-4838 GCA_964557265.1 uncultured Hyphomicrobium sp. | reverse complement strand
AAGGTGCTTGATCGACGAGCAACAACGCTTCGCCGAACGCGCCACATCAGACGGCTTGGTGCGCCGGGCACAAAACGCAGTTAATCACCTCGCGGGTCGAAACGGCAGCGAATACACGCCCGCGAGAGGTCCATCCCGCGCATTCCATTTTCACGGGCCGTTTCAATCCAAGGCGTGAGGCCGTCGATACTGAGATCGATCCGCGAGAAACATCTTCGCGAAATGCCAGCCAAAGCCGCTCCGGCCACCTCAGGCCGTCAGACAAGTCACCCCCGCTGGCACAATGTGCACGATCTGGCAACCGTCAGCACCCTTGCATAGAGGCAAAGAAGCCTGTTAAGAGCGAAGCAGTGTCCGCCGTGGATTAATGAGCACGACTCGCTCCACTAGCGACCAAATCAGAGGGCGCACAAAGCCGCCCCGCCCGTGGAGGAAACATGGCGACGGTTGATATCCGCAACGTTCGGAAGGCGTTCGGCTCGGTCGAAGTGCTGCATGGTGTCAGCGTCGACATCGAGGACGGCGAGTTTGTCGTTCTCGTAGGCCCATCGGGCTGCGGAAAGTCGACGCTGCTGCGAATGCTTGCAGGCCTCGAAAACATTACAGGCGGTGAGATCGCCATCGGCGACAAAGTCGTCAACACTGTACCGCCGAAGGATCGGGACATCGCGATGGTGTTCCAGAACTACGCGCTCTATCCGCACATGACCGTGTTCGACAACATGGCGTTCTCCATGATGCTGGCGAAGGCGCCACGCGACATCATGGAACGGGAAGTGCAGAAGGCCGCGAAGATCCTCGGGCTTGAGCAACTCCTCCACCGCTTTCCGCGCCAGCTCTCAGGTGGCCAGCGCCAGCGCGTCGCCATGGGGCGCGCCATCGTGCGCAACCCGCAGGTCTTCCTGTTCGACGAGCCGCTTTCCAATCTCGACGCCCAGCTGCGCGGGCAGATGCGGTCCGAAATCAAGGAGCTGCACCAGCGCCTCAAGGTGACCACGGTCTACGTCACCCACGACCAGATCGAAGCCATGACGATGGCCGACAAGATCGTCGTCATGAACAACGGCAATATCGAGCAGACCGGCGCGCCGCTGGAACTTTACGATCGCCCGAAGAGCCTTTTCGTTGCCGGCTTCATTGGCTCGCCCGCGATGAACATTCTGCCGGGCAAGATCGGGCAAGGTGGCTTCGCCGCCGACGGCGGTGCCGTGCTCCCGATGCCGGCTGGCGCGCAGAACAACGGCATCGGCTACTACGGCATACGCCCAGAACATATCCGTCTCTCCGGCGATGAGGGGTTGCCTGCCACCGTTCAGATCGTCGAGCCGACCGGCTCCGAAACCCAGGTGATGGTCCGCATCGGCGACACGCCGCTGACCTGTGCGTTCCGCGAGCGCATTACTGCGGGCCCTGGCGAGACCATTCGCATTCTGCCTGACATGCCTCTCGTCCATCTATTTGCGGAGGGCTCAGGCCAGCGCATATCGAGCTAATAAAACCAATAAAAAGAATTCAAACGACAACCTAGGGAAGGAAGCACGATGGCACTGATTACCAGACGAACCGCACTTCAGCTCGGCGCGAGCGCAGCTGCGCTTGGCGCATCGGGCGGCTTCGCATTCGCCCAGTCCAACATCAAGACTGCCGACGCCACGCCGCCGAAGCTGGACATCGAGAAAGGCGCCACTCTGCGCGTTCTGCGTCCCGCGCGCTTCGTGCCGCCGGATGAGGAAATCTTCCGCGCGAACTGCGCCCGTTTCGCCAAGGAGACCGGCGTCGAGGTCCGCGTCGATCTCGTCGGCTGGGAAGACATCACGCAGCAGACCGCCGTCACGGCGAATACCGGCGCCGGCCCCGATGTCATCATCGGTTTCAACGAAGCACCGCACATCTACACCGACAAGCTCGTCGACCTGTCGGACGTCGCCGAATACATCGGCAAGAAGTACGGCGGCTGGCTGCCGCTCGCGCAGAAGTACGGCAAGAAGCACGGCACCAACAACTGGATCGGCCTCCCGTTCGGCGCATCGGGCGGTCCGCTCGTATGGCGTAAGTCGGCCGTCAATGCTGCCGGTTTTGACGCCCCGCCGGATGACCTCGACAAGTACCTCGACCTCTGCCGCAAGCTGCACGCGGCCGGCAAGCCGCCCGGCTTCGCGCTAGGCAACGCGGTCGGCGACGGTAATGGCTTCGCCAACTGGCTGATCTGGTCGCACGGCGGCTTCCTCGTCGATGAGGACAACAAGGTCGCGATCAATCGCAAGGAGACCGTCGAAGCGCTCAAGTATCTCCAGGAACTCTACAAGACCTTCATTCCTGGCACGATCGCGTGGAACGACATCAGCAACAACCGCGCCTATGCAGCCAACGAAATCTGGCTGACGGCAAACGGTGTCTCGATGTACTTCGCGCTGAAGCGCGACGAGAAGCTGCGCCCGATCGCCGACGATACGCAGCACAGCCTGCTGCCGAAGGGCCGGGAGCAGCAGTCGCCGATGGCCGGCCTGACGCTCAACGCCATGGTGTTCAACCACAGCAAGGCGAAGAACGCTGCCAAGGCGCTGCTGTCGTTCCTGCTCGAGAAGGAGCAGTACGATCCGTGGCTCCAGGCCAACCTCGGCTACTGGGCACAGCCGCTCGAGAACTACTCGACGAGCGCCGTCTGGGAGAGCGACCCCAAGATCTCGCTGTTCAAGAACACCATGCGCAACAACTACTGGATCGGGTACAAGGGCCCGATCAGCCAGGCGTCGGCTGCCGCAAACGCAGACTACGTCATGGTGCAGATGTGCGCCGCCGTCGCCTCGGGTCAGTCGACACCGGAAGCCGCAGCCGCCGAAGCCGAGCGCCGCGCGCGCCGTTTCTTCCGCAGCTAGTCCTTCCGACGCGCGTATCCGGCGGCGCCTCATCGGGCGCCGCCGCCTCACTCCGAGGATTGCCTGCACATGACCGACGCCTCGCTCTCCACTTGGGTGCATCGCCGCGCCGAGCCATCATGGTTTGGCCGACTGCTCGACTCGAAGCCATTCCTCGTGGTGGTCTGCCTGTTACCGGCGGTTGGTCTACTCATGACCTTCCTTACCTATCCGCTGGCCCTTGGCATCTACCTCGCGTTCACCGACACCACGATCGGACGCGCTGGCGTCTGGGTTGGACTCGAGAATTTCACGTATCTGCTGCAGGATCCGATTTTCTGGAACGCCTGCTTCTACAGCGTCTTCTATACTGGCGTCGCGACCGTCGGGAAATTCGGGCTCGGGCTGTGGCTGGCGCTGCTGCTCAACAACCACCTGCCCTTCAAGAGTTTCCTTCGCGCCATCATCCTGCTGCCGTGGATCGTGCCGACGGTGCTGACCGCGATCGCGTTCTGGTGGATCTATGATCCGCAGTTCTCGATCATCTCGCATCTGTTGATCGAAACAGGCCTGCGCGAGACCAACGTCGACTTCATCAATACAGCTTGGCCGGCACGCTGGTCGCTGATTGCTGCCAACATCTGGCGCGGCATTCCGTTCGTGGCGATTTCGCTTCTCGCCGGACTGCAGACCATCTCGCCTTCGCTGTACGAAGCGGCGATGCTCGACGGTGCAACGGCGTGGCAGCGCTTCCGCCACATCACCTTCCCGATGCTGCTGCCGATCCTCGCGATCGTCATGACATTCAGCATCATCTTCACCTTCACGGACTTCCAGCTGGTGTACGCCATCACGCGCGGCGGCCCGGTCAACTCGACACACTTGCTGGCAACCCTCGCCTTCCAGCGCGCCATTCCTGGCGGCCAGCTCGGCGAAGGTTCCGCGATTGCGGTGTCGATGATCCCGTTCCTCGTCTTCGCGACGCTGTTCAGCTACTTCGCCCTTGCGCGGCGCAAGTGGCAGCAGGGAGAAACCAATGACTGACGCGGCCGCCCCTGCAGAGAACAAGCCGGTAACGGCCCCTGAAAATGAGATGATGGCGTGGGACAGCAGAGCGCGGCGCATGGTCGTGCTTTGGCTGCCGCTCACCTGCTTCCTCATCATCCTCCTGTTTCCGTTCTATTGGATGACGGTGACGGCCTTCAAACCCGACGCCGAACTCTACGACTTCAAGACCTACAATCCCCTCTGGATCAGCTCGCCGACGCTCGACCACATCTACCATCTGCTGTTCAACACGTCGTACCCGAGCTGGCTCTGGACGACGATGATGGTGGCGTTCGGCTCGACATTCCTGTCGTTGCTGGCAAGTGCGCTCGCGGCCTACGCCATCCAGCGCCTGCGCTTCAAAGGCAGCCAGTACGTTGGCCTCGGGATCTATCTGGCGTACCTCGTACCGCCGTCCATCCTGTTCATTCCGTTGGCGACGATCGTCGTGCAGCTGGGCCTGTTCAACAGCCCGCTCGCGCTGATCCTGGTCTATCCGACGTTCCTCGTGCCGTTCTGCACGTGGCTGTTGATCGGCTACTTCAAGTCGATCCCGTTCGAACTCGAGGAATGTGCGCTCATTGACGGGGCGACGCGGTTGCAGATCCTGCGCCGGATCACACTGCCGCTTGCCGTGCCGGGGCTGATTTCCGCCGGCATCTTCTCGTTCACGCTCTCGTGGAACGAGTTCATCTATGCGCTCGCCTTCATCCAGATCAGCGAGAACAAGACCGTGCCGGTCGCAATCCTGACCGAACTCGTCACAGGTGACGTGTATCAGTGGGGCGCGTTGATGGCGGGATCGCTGCTCGGTTCTCTGCCGGTCGCGATCTTCTACTCATTCTTCGTCGACTACTACGTCTCGTCCCTGACCGGCGCGGTGAAGGAGTAACCGCGGCGCCGGTCAGACACGGCGCCGAAGGACGGGAAGTGCGG
>CAZKZT010000300.1:3892-4865 GCA_964557265.1 uncultured Hyphomicrobium sp. | reverse complement strand
GCCGGAGCGGCCTCCGCTTTCGGCGCGTCGACTTTCGGGGCCGCCACTGGCGCTGACGTGGCAGGCACTTCCACCTTTTTGACAGGCGCGGCGGCGGCGACCGGGACTGGTGCCTTGGCCGGTTCACTTGCGGCAGGCGCCTTGACCGGCTCCGTCGGCTTCGGCCGGTCCGCATCAATCGCCTTCAACGAAGGAGCCGACGGCGCAACGCTATCGGCCGCCACATCATCCGGCGAACGCGGCGGGGTCGGCAGCGGCCCGTGCGCACTCGGAGGAACGACATCGGCGATCAATCTGCGCAGCGCGTCGGCGCCGGGGATCTCAGAGATCGGCGCCGGGCCGGTTCGCGCCGGCGCGGGCGTCGGCGAGGGCCCGACAGGCCCCATCATCCCACGCGGCGCAGCGGCGGCAGGCGAACTGTCGGAACCAGTCGCCAGCGAATCGGCCGGCAGGCGGGGTGTGCCATCGAGGCGGCCCGGCACCACGCTGCCGAGGTCCCCGACCGATGGCGCAGCCGATGACGGACGTGGCGCAGGCGATGCCTCAGCGACAGGGCGCGCCGGTGCGCCCTCTTTGGCCAGCGGACCAGTGTCGTTTCTTGGTGCCGGCGCGGCCGCCGCAGGCGGCGTAACCACGAGCGGGCCGGCGGACGCGCCAGCGGCAACCGAGCTGCCAAATTTCGGCTCAATCGCCTCCACGCGATCGGCCGCTTTGGCCGAAGCAAGCGGTCCCGACGGCTCGGAGGTCAGCCTCGGCGTCGTAGACGGGGACGCGACGGCCGGTGGCGGCGGTGTGCGTACGAGTGGAACGGCTGCACGCTCGGCAGCGGCCGGCTGGGGGGAAGACTGCAGCGGCGCCGCCATCGCAAGGAACTCGTCGAGACTGACGGGTTCCTCCGCCGGCACGCCGGCCCCTGAGGACGCGGCAGGCGGACGGGACAAAGCCGGCGCGGCCCCCGAACCGGCTGCGGCAG
>CAZKZT010000300.1:2036-3882 GCA_964557265.1 uncultured Hyphomicrobium sp. | reverse complement strand
CTCGCGGCAGGAGAAGCGAGCGATGGCCCGGCGGCCGGCTTGGCGTCGGCTTTCGGCTCAGGGGACGGCACAGAACCCGACTCACGCGGGCGCATCTCGAGGGTCGGCAGGCGCGGCTCGGCGCGCGAGCCGCCGGCCGGGGGAGGGCCGGCCGTGGGTGCGCCAGCGGGCGTCGTGTCCTGGGCCATAATCTTGCGGATCGACGCCAGGATATCGCTCATGCTGCGCTCTTCGGATTTGCCCGCACTACTGGACATCCACACACCTCCAATGCCTGCAAGTATGGCCGCCTAGTCTGTACAAATGCGCAGGCCCCCGCCGAGCTTCCTCTAGTATGGAGAAATAGTGGCATCAATGGTTCATAGTAACTCGTGCACCGATCCGAGCATTTCCAGCCACTTATCCACGTCCGCGTCGGATCGCGGCGACGTCCCCAGCCCCCCGCGCCACCACCCTTTCCCTAACCGTGCGCTTCTGATACATGCTGGGCGTCCAACAAGCCAAACCAGTGCGTAGAGAGGTTTTCCGGGCGTTGCGTCAGCAGCGTGCGGCAGCAAAGCCCATACCAAACGCAGGAGATGAGCATGGCCGGACGCAGCTCCATCATCGACTCCAACGTCGGATTGACCTTTGACGATGTGCTCCTTTTGCCGGGGCGCTCCGAAGTGCTCCCCGGCGAGACCGACGTCGCCTCCCGCGTGACGAAGGAGATCTCGCTGCGCATCCCGATTCTCTCCTCGGCCATGGACACGGTCACCGAATCGCGGCTTGCGATCGCCGTCGCCCAGGCCGGCGGCATTGGCGTCATCCATCGCAATCTAGAGCCAGCCGAGCAGGCCGATCAGGTCGCCGCGGTGAAGAAGTTCGAATCCGGCATGGTGGTCAATCCCGTGACCATCGAACCGACCGCCACGCTCGCCAGCGCACTCGAGCTGATGGCCAAACATAAAATCTCAGGCATTCCCGTCGTCGAGGCGCGCGGCCATCGCCAAGGCAAGCTGGTCGGCATCCTGACCCACCGTGATGTCCGCTTCGCCACCAACCTGCAGTCCCCCGTGCACGAGCTGATGACCGAGGACAAGCTCGTCACCGTGCGCGAGAACGTCGACCGCGACGAAGCCAAGCGCCTGCTCCACACCAACCGCATCGAAAAGCTGCTCGTCGTCGACGACGCCTACCAGTGCATCGGCCTCATCACGGTCAAGGATATCGAGAAGGCGCAGCTCAATCCGAACGCCTGCAAGGATGCGCAGGGCCGCCTGCGCGTCGCCGCCGCAACCACCGTCGGCGAGGACGGCTATGAGCGGACCGAGCGCCTGATCGGCGCCGGCTGCGATCTGATCGTCGTCGACACGGCACATGGCCATTCCGAGCGCGTTCTGGCCGCCGTCTCGCGCATCAAGAAGTTGTCGAACAGCACGCAGGTCGTCGCGGGCAACGTCGCGACAGGTGATGGCGCCAAGGCGCTGATCGATGCTGGCGCGGACGCGGTCAAGGTCGGCATCGGCCCGGGTTCGATTTGCACGACGCGCATCGTGGCCGGCGTTGGCGTGCCTCAGCTCACCGCGATCATGGACGCCGTCGATGTCGCGGTGAAACACGACGTTCCGATCGTCGCCGACGGCGGCATCCGCTTCTCCGGCGACCTCGTGAAGGCGCTCGCTGCCGGTGCCAGTTGCGCCATGGTCGGCTCGCTGCTTGCCGGCACCGACGAGAGCCCCGGCGAGACGTTCCTGTACCAGGGCCGCACATACAAAGCCTACCGCGGCATGGGCTCGGTCGGTGCGATGGCGCGGGGCAGCGCCGATCGCTACTTCCAGCAGGAAGTGAAGGATGAGCTGAAGCT
>CAZKZT010000300.1:0-2026 GCA_964557265.1 uncultured Hyphomicrobium sp. | reverse complement strand
TTTCCAGGATCCCGAGTCCAACGCCGACAAGCTCGTTCCCGAAGGCATCGAGGGGCAGGTCGCCTACAAAGGGCCGGCGGGGCACGTTCTCCACCAGCTCGTGGGCGGTTTGCGCGCCGGTATGGGCTACATCGGCGCGAAGGATCTTGGCGAGCTTCGCGAGAAGGCCAAGTTCATCCGCATCTCGCCCGCCGGCATGCGCGAAAGCCACACGCATGGCGTCGGCATGACGCGTGCGGCGCCGAACTACTCCGGAGACCTCTGACGGATGAAGCCGGGTGCCCGGCTCGCTGCCGCAGTCACTGTCCTGACCGAAATCGCATCGCGGCATCGCCCCGCGGCGCTGGCCCTTGCCGACTGGGGCAAGGCCAGCCGCTTCGCCGGCTCCGGCGATCGCTCGGCCGTGGGCAACCTCGTCTATGACGCGCTGCGCCATCGCGGCTCGATTGCCGCGCGCATGGGCAGCGACAAACCACGCGCGCTGGCGCTCGGCGCCGCAGAACGCGCACTCGGCCTCGACATCGACACCATCGCCGACGTCGTGGACGGATCACGCCACGCGCTGTCACCGCTGACGCCGGAAGAACGCGCCGCACTCGCGCGCCCCGCTGACGACGACGATGCGCTCGCCGATCTGCCGGCGTGGATCGTGCCGCACCTTACCGCGGTGTTCGGTGGTGGGCTTGCCGCGGAAGCCGCCGCACTTGCCGCGCGCGCACCGGTCGACATCCGCGTCAACACGCTGAAAGCGACCCGGGAGCAAGTCCAGCGCGAGCTGGCGAAGCTCGATCCGGGCGCGACGGCGCTGTCACCGATCGGCCTGCGCTTCGCCGCACCCGAAGGCGCCAAGCGCACGCCCAACGTGGAAGCCGAACCGACGCACGGCAAAGGGTGGTTCGAGGTCCAGGACCAGGGCTCGCAGATCGCGGCGCTGCTCGCGAATGCGCAACCCGGCCACGAGGTGCTCGATCTGTGCGCCGGCGCCGGCGGCAAAACGCTGGCACTCGCCGCCACGATGAAAGGCGAAGGCCACATCATCGCGCACGATGCCGACAAGACCCGCCTGCGCCCGATCTTCGAGCGGTTGCAGCGATCGGGCGCGACGAATGTCGAGGTTCTGGCGGCAAGCGAGTCGAACGCGCTCGCGGGTATGACCGCGCGCTTCGATCGCGTCGTGATCGATGCGCCGTGCACGGGCACCGGGACCTGGCGCCGCCGTCCCGATGCGAAGTGGCGCCTCAAACCGCGCAACCTCGAGCAGCGCGTCAAGGAGCAGCGCGAGGTGCTGGCGACCGCCGCGCCGCTCGTGAAGCCGGGCGGCCGTCTGATCTACATCACGTGCTCGCTGCTGCCCGAGGAGAACACCGGACAAGTCGCCGACTTCCTCGCGGCCCATCCGGATTTCTCGATCGTCCCCTACGCCGACGTCTGGCGGACCACGCTGCCGGGCACGCCACCCGCCTCCGCCGACGGCCGCGACGACACGCTTCTCCTTACGCCGGCGCTGCATGGCACCGACGGGTTTTTCGTCGCCATCCTTGCGCTGGAGCAACGGACTTGAAATTCACCTGAGTTCCGGGCCGGGCGGCGAGTGAATTTCAAGTCCAAGGTTGCTCCAGGGCACTATAGTTCCAAAGCATCTTTGGACCTTGAATGCGACATTGAGGTCGACCCGGGCGCTGGTCGCATTCAAGGTCCGATGCTTTGAGCGCGTAGCTCCCTGTTGGCCGCCGCCCTGCGTTGACAGGCGCACCTCATGGCGGGCAAGACTCTGGAACAAAGAAGGGCCACTGGAGCCCTCGCCCCCGGAGATCAGATCATGTCGGTGTTTCGTTCGTTCCTTTTCGCGCCCGGCAACCATCCGCGCCGCGTCGAGAAAGCTCTGGGTCTCGACGCCGACGCCGTCATTCTCGACCTCGAGGACGCGTGCCCCATCGCGGAGAAGATCGCCACGCGAGACGTCGTGGTCGATGCTTGCCAAAAGCCACGCGCGGGCCTTGCCTACATCCGCGTCAATGCTGCGACC
>CAZKZT010000299.1:0-4899 GCA_964557265.1 uncultured Hyphomicrobium sp. | reverse complement strand
CTATCCGCAGTGCCGACAGGTCCCTAGGTCTGAGACGGTCTCCCGAGTCTCTACCGGTACATCCGGAAGAGATCTCGACCTGGAGCCCGCGGCCGCTGACGGTCGATGAGCTCCGGGCACGCTTCCGGGAGAGCGCAGGCGTTCCGCCGCGCGCGATGCCGGGGACACCGGTCGATCGGCTGGGCAGACGCCTCACCGATTTCGACCTCGATGAGCAGGAGGAGCGTCAGCGTATGCCCGAGCCGATCCCCACCTCTTGGCAATCGCCGGTCATGCCGGAGCCGCCGAGCGCGGTGATGCGGCACATGGGCAGTGGCCTGCTGGGTCTGACCGTCGGCCTCGCGATCGCCGTTCCGGGCGTGCTTTGGCACAAGGGACGGATCGATCCGCAGACGTTCATCGAAGTCACGATGGCTGATCTTGGGCGTGCCTTCGCCTCGACCTCGGGTGCGGGCGCGATCAATGGGCGTCGCGCGGAAGCGGACGCGCCACGTGCTGCAATCGTGCGGGTGGAGGAGATGCGTCCTTCGGCCGCCACCGAGGGGTCGATCCAGACAGTCGCGACGGTGGCGAGCGCGCTGCCGGTGCCCCGAACGGAATCCGTAGCCAGGGCTGAGACGGCTCCTGTGCAGCCGCCCCTGGCCGTGCCCCGCTACCAGCCTTCGCCGCCGCAAGTGGCGATCGTGAAGCCCACGCCGGTCGAGGTCGTGACGACGACGCCTGCGCCGCCGCCGGTGAAGCCCGAAGTGGCGATCCTCGATGACGCGCGCCGGCTGATCGGCGAAGGCGATTTCCCGGCGGCCCGCAAGGTGCTCGAGAACGACGCCGTGGTGGAAACGCCGATGGCGCGCTTCCTGCTCGCGGAGACGTTCGATCCCAATTTCCTCGCCGCGCGCGGCATTCGCAGCGTGCGCGCCGAGGTGCCGCGCGCCATCGAGCTCTACAAGGAAGCGCTCGATGGTGGCGTCGATGCCGCGCGCCAGCGGCTGAACGCGCTCAGGCCGTAGAGTAGTCGGATCGGTCGAAATGGAAGCGCTCGCGCTTCCATCGTGATCGCGCCGAGCCCACCAAAGGCCGATGCGCTGTAGCCTGCGGGGCGCGTTCGCCGCCGCCGATCAGGCGAGCGAGATGCGGTTGATCTCGGCAATGTCCTCAGGCGTGAGCTGCCAACTGGCGGCTTTGACGTTCGCATCGATTTGCTCGGGCTTTGTTGCGCCAGCGATCACACTGGTCACCGGGGCCGTCGATGCGAGCCAGCTGAAGGCGAGTTCGAGCAGCGTGTGGCCGCGTGCCTTCGCGAAAGCCTCGAGGTTTTCGACACGGGTCCAGTTGCGTTCATTCAAATACTTGTCGGCCCACCGCTGAGCCTGGGTAATGCGGCCATCCGCCGGCATCCGGTCGCGGGCGTACTTCCCCGTGAGGAGGCCGCTTGCGAGCGGGAAGAACGGCAGCAGGCCGAGCCCGTAGTGCTGCATGGCGGCGGAAAGCTGCGGCTCGACGACGTCGCGGACAACGAGGCTGTATTCGTCCTGGCACGAGATGAAGGCGGTAAGGCCGCGCGCCCGCGCATATTCCTGCGACTTCGCCACTTGCCACGCCGGCATGTTCGAGCAGCCGACGTAGCGCACCTTGCCCTGCCTCACGAGGTCGTCCAGTGTTTCGATCGTCTCCTCGATCGGCGTCAGCGGGTCGACCTTGTGATACTGATAGAGGTCGATCCAATCGGTCTTGAGGCGCTTCAGGCTCGCTTCGACCGCGCTCATGATGTAGCGCCTCGAACCGCCTTTCAGGCGGCCGGCGTCGTCCATCTCCCAGCCGAACTTGGTCGCCAGCACGATGTCCTTGCGGCGCGCGCCGAGCACCTCGCCGAGGATCGTCTCCGAGCCACCGCGGTTGCCGTACATGTCGGCCGTATCGAACAGCGTGATGCCGGAATCGAGTGCCTTGTGGATGACCTTGCGCGAGCCCTCGAGGTCGAGGCGGCCGCCGAAATTGTTGCAGCCGAGGCCGACGACCGACACACGCAGGCCCGAGGGGCCGAGGTTGCGTTCCTGCATTTCTATTCTCCAGATTATGTAGCGCTGCGGTCAGGTGCCGGGCGCTGCGCTCGTTTTCGTAGGTTGCGACGGGGCGCGCGCTCTGCCAAGAGCTTATCGCATTCGCGTAACGCTGAGGACGCTGCATGAGCCGCACATCGACGACCCCGTTCGACTATCTCCCCGCCGAGGAGAGCTTCCACGACCCGGAGCGGGCCGACGCCGCGGCGCCCGGGCAGGCGAAAGTCGTCGTGATACCGTTCGGCCTTGAAGCATCGGTCAGCTATGGCAGCGGCACGGCGGCGGGGCCTGCGGCAATCCTGGTTGCGAGCCATCAGCTCGAGCTGTTCGACGAGGAGCTGTGGCGGGAGCCGTATCTCGACTATGGCATCGCGGCGATCCGCGAGCCGGAGATCGCCAAGGGGCTCGAACCGGCGCTCGCACAGCTTGCCGGGATCGTCGGTCAGGTGCTGGACGCGGGGCGGTTTCCACTGGTGCTCGGCGGCGAGCACTCCCTGACGGCGGGCGCGATCCGGCCGTTCGCCGAGCGCCACAAGGACCTCGTGGTGCTGCAGTTCGACGCCCACGCCGATCTACGCGATGGCTACCTCGGCGAGAAGTATTCGCACGCGTCAGCGATGCGGCGCGTCCTCGATCACCCGAATGTGGAACTCGTGTCGGTCGGCATTCGCGCCTTCTCGAAGGAGGAAGCGGATTTCGCGAGTGCCAACCGTGACCGCGTGCGCATCTTCTGGGGCCGCGAGCAGGCGAGCTGGAACATCGAGGACATCGTGGCGCCGCTCAAGGGCCGCCCGGTCTATGTGTCGTTCGACATCGACGGTCTCGACGGCGCCGTGATGCCGGCAACCGGTACGCCGACGCCGGGCGGGCTTTCCTATCTGCAGGCGCTGTCGATCCTGCGCCGCGCTGCCGAGATCTCGACGATCGTCGGTGCGGATGTCGTGGAGCTGGCGCCTATTCCGGGGCTGCACGTATACGACTACACGGCCGCGGCGCTCACCTACAAGATCATGTCGTATGCGCTGTCGGGAACGAAACCGCGATAACGCGGATCAGCTTCCGAGGTCGGCTTTGAGGCGCTCCATCGCGGTCGGATTGGACGCGAAGAGGTATTGCGTGATGCCGACGGCGAGCAGGATCATGCAGCCGTTGAAGGCAAGCGTCGGCCCGAGGCCGAACCGTTCGGCGATGGCGCCGGTCAACAGGTTGCCGATCGGTGCCATGCCGATGAAGCACATGATGTAGAAGCCGATCACGCGGCCGCGCCAGACATCGGGGACCGACTGCTGGAGGATCGTGTTGGTCGACGCGGACGTCAGCAGGATACAGCCGCCGAGAACAGCCAGCAGAAGCATCGACAGCGTCAGATTGCGCGACTGGCTGAACGCGATCAACGCAAGCGCGACCGCAAAGGGCGCCACCCGCACGACGAAGAGCTGCATCTGCCATCCGCTTTGCATCGCCAGCGTGACCGCTGCGACGAGCGCGCCGGCGCCGACCGAGCTCATCAGCAACCCGAGTGTCGAGGCATCGCCGCCGAAGAATGCGACCGCGATCGACGGCATGATGTGTTGATAGGGCAGCGCGAAGATCGCAACCGCTGTGACCGTCGGCAGCAGGTAGCGCGCCGCGGGGTGCGTTCCGAGGAACGCGATCGTCTCGCCGAGTGCGATTCCCTTCTGGCCTTCTTTGCGCGTCGGCTGGGGATCGGGAAGACGCATCGCGATCAGCGCGACGATGATCGCACCGAAGCTCAAGGCGTTGAGTGCGAAGCACCAGGCTTCGGGCAGCCGCAGCAGCAGGACGCCGGCGATCGTCGGGCCGATGATGCGGCCGACGTTGAACATCATCGAGTTCACGCCGATGGCGCTCGGTAGCAGTACGCGATCCTCGACGATGATCGACAGCAGTGCCTGGCGAACGGGCGTCTCGAAGGAGGTCGCGATGCCCGTGCACAGGGCGATCGCGAGGTAGACCCACACCTCGGTTACGTCCGACCACGCCATGATCGCGAGCAGCGTCGCGAGGCCGGCAAGCACGCAGTTGACAACGATGAGCATTCGGACGCGACGGACGCGATCGGTGAGCGCCCCGGCGAACGGCGAGAAGACGAGAAATGGGATTTGAGTGAGGAAGCCCGCCAGCCCCAGCAACAGCACCGAGCCGGACAGACGGTAGATCAGCCACGACAGCGCGATCTGCTGGATCCAGCCGCCGACAATCGAGACAGCCTGGCCGAGGGCAAAAACCCGGAAGCGCGGCTTCGACAGGGCCGGCGGCAGGAATGAGGCCATCGCCACCATCGGTTGGATCGTCCTGAATGCGGGGGGCGCCAGTTGAAGGGAGAAGAGGTTTCAGTCAGTGCAAGACGTCGCGGTCAATGGTGCCGCGCCAGCATCGCATCAGGTAGGTTCCTTCCATGTGCGTCGACCGACGGACCGGGCGGCGCTGGCGGCGGGCAGCCGGACCCGGAAGCAGGCGCCGGTGATCTTTCCGTCCTTCATGCGGTTCTCGGCCCAGATATGTCCGCCATGCGCGGCGACGATTTCACGCGAGATGGAGAGACCGAGACCTGAATTCTTGCCGACGGTACGGTCGCTCTGCGGGCGATCGGAGTAGAAGCGCGCAAAGATCTTGTCGATGCTCTCGGCTGGAATGCCGGGGCCTTGATCGGAGATCGCGATCTCGATCGCGCCGCTGTTGAGCTGCGCGACGACTTCGACCGTGCCGCCCGGCGGCGAGAACGACAGGGCGTTGTCGAGGAGGTTGGTGAACACGCGGCCGAGATTGATCTCATGGCCATTGACCACGAACGCATCGGAGCGTAGCGGCACATTCTGGA
>CAZKZT010000298.1:0-4904 GCA_964557265.1 uncultured Hyphomicrobium sp. | reverse complement strand
ACGGCTTTGCGCTCGAGTATCCGGTATCGCGCGTGCTGTGCGATGCGCGCATCCTCAACATCTTCGAGGGTGCCGCCGAGATCCAGGCGCAAGTCATCGCGCGGCGGCTCCTTGAGGGCGCCAACTGAGGCGGGGCGCCTCGGCTAATCTATTCTACACCTTCAGCGGCTACCCTTTCGCGTCGACGAGCGGGCGGTTCGGGAATGTGCGGATGCCGGTTGAGCGAGGTCGCAAACTGCCGGTACGTCGCCGTTGGCGGACGCTGAGGCTGCTTGGTTGGCTCGGGCTGCTTGCAGCGCCCCTGGCGCTTGCATCCTTCCATCTTGCCGTCTGGCCCTTGCCGCGGGCGCCGCTGGCCAGTCAGGATTTCCTCCTGTACGGCATCTCGCCAGCCCTGACGAAAGCGTTCGACCGGTGGCACGACAAAGACCCGGCGGCGCTCGTGGTCTACTATCGGCTGTTCCTGCTGTATCTGTCCTTGGGTACGGTCGCGGCCATCGGTTTTGTCGCACGCGGCGTGCGCCTCGGACTGAAGCGCGAAAACCGCGGCAATTTTGCGCTTCTGCTCTTCCTGCAGTCTCCGGCGTTGATCGTGTTTCTGGAAGACGACTACACGGGCGGCGGCCGGTTCGGCATCGCTGTCTTCGCCGCAATTTTCTGCATCGTGCTGCCGATGTTCTGGCTCTTCAGCCGGCACATGCTCCATGGAATTGATGCGTTTGAAGCCTGGGAAGCGCGCAAGCGCCGTGACGCGGCGATCGAGGGGCGCTCCGAGACGCGCACGGTGCGTCCATGGTAACGCCGCTGATGGCCCAGGCCTCAATTGCCGCGCTTGAAAAAATCCGGCGAGTTCAGCACAGAGGAAGGCGTGTGCCGCACGCTGACGCCGCGCGACGCCTCGTCGCCAGTCCATGACCTCGAGCCGTAGACCCGCCATGCCGTCGAACGAACCGGCCCTGACCATCGGCATCGAGGAAGAGTACCACCTCGTCGATGTCGGCACGCGCGCCCTGGTCTCGGATCCGCCCGCCGATTTCATCGCCGAATGCGAGCGCGAGCTGGGGCCGCAGGTGTCGCCCGAGTTCCTGCGCTCGCAGATCGAGATCGGCACGCGCCCGTGCCGGACGCTCGCAGAAGCGCGCGCCGACCTCGTGCGCCTGCGCTCCGCCATCGTCAGGAGCGCCGAGCACCATGGTTTCGCGCCGATCGCGGCGTCGACGCATCCGTTCGCGCGTGCCGGCGAGACGCAGCACACCGACCGCGCGCGATACCACGCGCTCGCCCACGATCTCGCCGGTCTCGGCCGCCGCCTCGTGGTGTGCGGGATGCACGTCCACATCGGCATCGAAGACAACGAGCAGCGCATCGATCTGATGAACCAGCTCCGTTACTTCCTGCCGCACCTGCTCGTGCTGACGACGTCATCGCCGTTCTGGGAAGGCGAGGACACGGGGCTCAAGAGCTGGCGCCTCGCGATCTTCCGCGAGTTGCCACGCACCGGCCTCCCTGGCCGCTTCAACAGTTGGGACGAGTACCGCCAGACGGTCGACGTGCTGGTGCGGAACAAGGTAATGGAGGACGCCTCGAAGATCTGGTGGGACCTGCGGCCGTCGGCGCGGTTCCAGACGCTGGAGATGCGCGTCACGGATGTCTGCACGCGGCTCGGCGATGCGGTGACGGTGGCGGCCCTGCTCGTCTGCATCGCGCGGATGCTGGTGCGGCTGCGGCGCAACAACCAGAGCTGGCGGACGTATCCGGTTTTCCTGCTCGAGGAAAATCGCTGGCGGGCGCAGCGTTATGGGCTGCAGGGTTCTCTGTTCGACTTCGGACGCGGCAAGCTCATTCCTTATGCCGACCTGCTCGAGGAGATCCTTGCCCTCATTCATGAGGACGCCATCGCGCTCGGCTGCCTGCACGATGTCCTTGGTGCGCGCCGTATTCTCGCTCAGGGGACCAGCGCGGACCGTCAGCTCGCCTGCTTTGCCAACGCGATTGCCGCCGGCGCGACCCGCCAGGAGGCTCTGGAAGCTGTGGTCGATCATCTGATCGCCGAGACACGCCAGCCGTCGTGAGAGAGATTGACGGGATTCAGGCCGCCGGTTAGCACTGCGCCATGATGCCTGGACTGGTGATTTTCGATTGTGACGGTGTTCTGGTCGACACCGAAGCCATCTCGAACGACGTGATGTCGGTCGTCCTCGCGCGCCATGGCTTCCACGCCAGCGCGAATGAATGCCACATGCGCTTCGTCGGACGGGCGATCGAATCCGTTCAAGCCGAGGTCGAGGCTGAGATTGGCAAGTCCCTCGGATCGGATTGGCCGGCGATCGTGCGGGTCGAGACGGAAGCGGCGTTCGATCGCGGCGTACGGCCAATCCCGGGGATCAGCGGGGCGATCGACGAGGTCGTCGGCGCGAACATGGCGTATTGCGTCGCGTCGTCAGGCAAGTTTTCGAAGATGCGCAAGTCGCTTGGCAAGGCCGGATTGCTGCACCATTTCGAGCATGTGCTCTTCAGTGCCGAGCAGGTCGGGCGCGGCAAGCCGGCACCGGATCTCTTCCTTTTCGCCGCTGAAGCGATGGGTGTCGCGCCTGCCGATTGCATCGTGATCGAGGATAGCGTAGCGGGCGTGCAGGCGGCGGTGGCCGCCGGCATGGATGTTCTGGCCTATGCGGGAGACCCGATGTCGGTGAGAGCCGGTCTCGTCGATACGGGTGCGCGTGCATTCTACGATATGACCCGGCTGCCCAGCCTCCTCGGGCTCGTGAACCCGCGCTGAGAGCTCCATCGATGATCAGATTACAAGGGGCGGAGATCATCGCCGCAGGCAACACGCGGGACGTCTATCGCCATCCCGATGATCCGGCGCTGCTGATCAAGGTCATCCGGCCATCGGCCATCGAGAAGCGCTACGGCAGCGGCGGGCCCTGGTACAAGTTCAAGCGCCGGCGCTATCGTCACTTGATTGCGGTCCTGCGCGAGGTGCGTGAGCAGATCGCGGTTCAGGCCGTTGGCCATGCCCACCCGCGGTTTCTCCAGAAGATCGTCGGTTTCGTCGAGACCGATTTCGGCATGGGGCTCGTGGTCGAGGCTGTGCGCACGCGCGATGGCGGCTACGGGCCGACCGTCGCCAAGCTTGCCAACAAGAGCCTCATGGACGCCGCGAAGATCCAAGCGCTCGATCGCTTCCTCGACGAGGTCATCGCCTCGCCGGTGATCGTCGCAGATCTCAACTCGTTCAACGTCGTCTACTCGGATGCGCCGCCGGAAGAGCCGCACTTCGTCCTCATCGACGGCATCGGGCACAAGAACGTGATCCCGCTCGAGCGCATGAGCGCGGCCATCAACCGGTGGAGCAAGGCGCGCAAGGTCGCCCGCTTCCGCGAGATGCTGGCTGTGCATATGGCGGCCGCCGGCGATCCCACGGCGGCCATCCAGGGCGGCAGGGCCGGGGGCCGGCCACCGGCCTGAACCAGCGTCATCGGGTGCGCACTCGTATGTCCTCGGATCAATGCGCATGTGATCGCAGGCGGTTGCACGGGTATCTGGCGGTTTCCACCCCCCGATGCTAAACGATTGATTGAACTGTGCTGTACAATTGTGCCGGCGATCCATTTCCAGGAGTGGGGGCAGCGGGTACTATCGCCGCGGAATTCAGCCATCGAGGTCGCCTTGTGCTGCCGCACCGTTGATCTGCGGCGCCAGCGGCGGACTGCGATCCGACATACACGGGACTCTTGAATGCGCGTCAGCTTCGCAAAGCTCCGATGGAATGGAAATCCGGCGCTGCCATGCGCGGCGCTGCTGGCGGGCCTGGCGCTCGCCGCCTGTGATCGCCCGCAAGCCCAGAACAAGGGAGCCGAGCAAGCGGCCCCGCCGCCGGCCGTGACGACCAGTCAGCCGGTGGTCAGCGAAATCGTCGAATGGGACGAGTACACCGGGCGCTTCGAGGCCGTCGCCAATGTCGAGATCCGGGCTCGCGTGTCCGGCTACGTCGACCGCATTGCCTTTGTCGATGGCCAATCGGTGAAGAAGGGCGACCTGCTGTTCGTCATCGATCCGCGGCCGTTCGAGCGTGTGCTGGCGCAGGCGACAGCCGAACTGGCGCAGGCGCGTACGAAAATGGAGAATACCAAGCTCGACGTCGAGCGCGGCCGGCCGCTGGTCGAGCGCCAGATCATGTCGGAGAAGGTTTTCGAGGATCGCGCCAGCTTGCTGAGGGAAGCGGAGGCCGCGGTCAAGGTTTCGGAGGCCAAGGTCGCGACGGCCGAACTCGAACTCTCGTTCACGCGCATCACGGCGCCGATCGATGGTCGCCTCAGCCGCGCCAACATCAGTCTCGGCAGCTGGATCTCGGCAGGCGGCACCGCGAATGCGACGATGCTGACGCAGATCGTCACCCAGGACCCGATCCACATCTACTTCGATATCAGCGAGAACAACTATATCAAGTATAAGCGCCTTGTCGGCGGCGGGACGCTCGCAGCCGACGACCGCAGCGGCGCCGAGGTCGAGATCGCGCTTCCCGATGAGGCGCAGCGCTTCGAGCATCGCGGCCGCCTCGATTTCATCGACAACCGCCTCGATCCCGGCACCGCAACGATGCGGGCCCGAGCCATCGTGCCGAACGCCCAGGCGCTGTTCTCGCCGGGTATGTTCGCGCGTGTGCGCCTCGCCGGCACGCCGAAGCAGGCGACGGTACTCCTCCCCGACTCCGCGATCGGCACGGATCAGGCGAACAAGTTCGTGCTGGTGGTTGCCGACGACGGCACGGTGTCACGCCGCAACGTCCAGCTCGGTCCGCTCTATCAGGGGCTGCGCGTGATCCGCGGCGGTGTCGAGGGGCAGCATTGGGTCGTCACCAGCGGCCTCCAGCGCGCGCGTCCGGGCCAGAAGGTGACGGC
>CAZKZT010000297.1:0-4919 GCA_964557265.1 uncultured Hyphomicrobium sp. | reverse complement strand
TGCAGGTCGCCGACATCCCGCGCACCAAGTCGGGCAAGATCACAGAGCTTGCCGTGCGCGAGATCGTCCACGGCCGCGAGGTGAAAAACAAGGAAGCACTCGCCAATCCCGAAGCACTGGAGCTGTATCGCGGCATTGCGGAGCTGCGGGAATAAGCGCGCTGCGAGCGCACCGCTGTCTCTTCTCCCCGCAAGAGTGGGGAAAAGAGAAAAGGCGCCTCACCGCTCTCGCGCATCCCTCGCCGGCAACAACATCGCCATCCCCGCGATCGTCGTGAGCACGGCGACCGCACTGTAGACGAGCAGGTAACTCCCCGTCATCGTGACGACGGCGCTGCCGAACGACGGGATCAGCAGCACGCCCGAGAACATCGCCGCCGATCCGAGCCCCGTTGCCTCGATCCGCCGTGCGCCGCCGAGCCGCGCGTACTCCGCATAGGCGAGCCCAGTGAACCCGCTCGCCGTGGCACCTGCCACAGAGGCAACAGCCATGATCGCCCACACCGGCCAACCTGGCGCAAATTGCCCCGTCAGCAGCGCCGCGGCGGCCATCACGAACCCCTGGATCGCAAGCACGATGCGCGCCGGAACGAACGCATCGGCGATCCAGCCGAAGATCGGCCGGCTGACGATTGCGGCAAGCTGATAGGCCGCGAGCGCCCATCCGGCTGTCACGAGATCAAGCCCCGCGCGGCTCGTCACGTGCACCGTCATGAACACAATGAACGTAAGCTGGGTGCCGGAATAGATGAAGCTGATGAACGTCAGCCGCTGGAGGGCGCTGTTGCCCTTGAGCAGCCCGAACGCGCGCATCAACACGCCGCCTGGTGCATTCCTGGCCGGCGCACGCCCGCCATCCCAACTTCGACGCGGCAGCTCCAGCAGCAGGATCAGCGCGATGATCGGAATGGCCTGCAGCAGCATCGCCTGCTTCCAGCCGAGTGCGAGCGCCAGCGGCGGCACCAGCGTCGCAGCGAGCGCACCTGCCAGCGGCACGCCGATCTGGCGGATCGACAGCACCATGTTGATGATCGATGGCGGCGTCCGCGGCACCAGCAGGTGCGTGCTGACCGGCGCGGTCAGTCCATACGCGACACCAAGCGCCACCGCTCCCAACGCGATGCTCGCGAGCGTGCCGTATGCCGCAATGACGACCAACGCCAGCGCGCAGACGAGCACGAGCTGGCTCGACCGTACCGCCCCGAAACGGGCGATGCTGCCTGCAGCCATCAGCGACGAGACGATGCCGACACCGTAGACGACCGAGATGAAGTAGCCGATCAGCGCGCCTTCGACACCGATGTCGCGCGCGACGACCGGCGCGATTGCGGGAATCGAATAGGCCGCCATGGTGGCAAGCGTCTGCATCGCGGTCGTCGCGACCAGCGGCCAGAATGGGAAGGTCGTTGGAATTGTATCCGGTGCACCGGCTCGATCAGCCATTGCGGCGGCATCCTCGCATTGCCGCCGCTCGCGGCGTTTCACTGTCAGGCCGCGAAATAACCGCCGTCGACGTTGTAGGCCGACCCGCTGACATAACCAGCGCGGTCCGAACACAGCCACACCACCATCTCGGCGATGTCCTCGGGCGTGCCGAGGCGGCCATACGGAATGCGCCCGACGATCACGTCACCCTTGCGCTCCATCGGCTCGCGCGTCATCTCGGTGACGATGTAGCCGGGGCAGACCGCGTTCACGCGGATGCCCTTCTTGGCGTACTCGAGCGCCGCCGTCTTGGTCAGGCCGATGACGCCGTGCTTCGCCGCGACGTAAGCGCACGACGTCTCGAGGCCGACGAGGCCCGCGATCGACGCCGTGTTGACGATAGCCCCGCCTTTACCGTCGGCGAGCATCGCCTTGATCTCCTCGCGCATGCAGAGCCACACGCTCTTCAAGTTGATCTCGATCATGCGATCGAAACCGGCTTCGGGCCAGTCGGCGGTGAGCTTGCCGTTGGCATCGACGGCGTTGCCCGCGATACCGGCGTTGTTGAACGCGCAATCGATGCGGCCGAAGGATTTCACCACCGTGTCGACCCAGCCCTTGACCAGCTCGGGCTTGGTCACATCACCGCTGACCGATACGGCCTGGCCGCCGCCCGCGTTGATCATCGCCACGGTTTCCTGCGCACCTTCCGCGAGCAAATCGGAGACGACAACGCGCGCCCCTTCTCGCGCAAACGCCAGCGCCGCGGCACGCCCGATCCCGCGCGCACCGCCGGTGATCAGCGCCGCCTTGCCTTCCAGCAGTCCAGCCATGGCTTCCTCCCGATCTTATTTTGTTTTGTGCAGCTCAGCCCAGCCTACGCCGAAACTCCTCGTAGCCGAAAGACCTCAACACGCGGTACGTGCCATCCTCATCCAGCATGGCGATGTCGGGCAGCGGGGTGCCATTGAAGGTCGTGTTCTTCACGAACGAGTACTGCATCATGTCCGTGAAAATCAGCCGGTCACCGGGTTGCAGCGGCTTGTCGAACGAATATTCGCCGATCACGTCGCCGGTCATGCAGGTCTTGCCGCCGAGGATGTAGGTGTGCGGCTTCGCGCCCGGCTCGCCCGCGCCGATGATCTGCGGACGATAGGGTACTTCCAGCACATCCGGCATATGGGTCGACGCGGACGTATCGAGGATCGCGATGTCGCTCTCGTTCTTGTGGATGTCGAGCACGGTCGAGACCAGCCAGCCGGTATCGACGACGAGACCGGCGCCCGGCTCGAGGATGACTTCCACGCCGAACTCGGCGCGGAACGCTTTCAGCGCCGCGATCAGCTTGTCGACGTCGTAGCCCGGCTTGTTGATGAAGTGGCCGCCACCGAAGTTGACCGCCTTCACCTTGCGCACATAGGGACCAAGCTTGCGCGCGACGTGCTCGATCAACCCGACCGAGCCGTTGTCGAGCGATTCACACAGCGCGTGCGTGTGCAGGATGTCGATGCGGCCCCACGGCAGCTCGTCGATCTCGGCGACCGTCGTGCCGAAGCGGGAGCCGGGCGCGCACGGGTCATAGAGCGCACCGCCAAGCGTCGCGTTCGAGTAACCGGGATTGATGCGGATACCGACCTTGCGGCCCGCCGCCTCGACGGTCTCGATATGGCGCGCGATCTGCCCCGGCGAGTTGAAGTAGATATGGTCAGCGATCTTCGTCAGCCGCTCGACCTCGCCCGGACCATACGCAGGCGCGTAGACGTGCACCTCCTTGCCGAACTCCTCTCGGCCGAGGCGCGCCTCCTGCTCGCCGCTCGCGGTGGTGCCGTCGAGCGTGTCGCGCATCAGCGGGAACGCAGCCGGCATCGCCCACGCCTTCGTGGCGAGCAGGATCTTGACACCGGCCTCGCGCTTGACGCGGGCCGCGGTCGCGAGGTTGCGCTTCAACGCGGCCACGTCGAGAACGTAGGCGGGCGTGGTCAGGTTCGCGGGAAGGCGGGGCGCCATGGCTGAAATCCTAGGAGACGGGCGGCTCGGTTGCAGAGCCTATAGAGCATCGGCGGCCGGCGTGCGACAGTTGCCCTGATGCCGGCCAGAGCGGCTTCATGTGGGGGACCGCAACGCCGGCTGCAACCCCATACGGAATCAGGCTATCCCGCGTGACACGCAGGGATCCGGAGAGCCCATGGCCAAAGCTGCCAAATCATCGTTCGTCTGCCAGTCGTGCGGTGCTGTCTCGTCCCGCTGGGCGGGCAAGTGCGCGGCATGCGGCGAATGGAACACGATCGTCGAGGAAGAAGGCGTCGCGGCGCTCGCGGCGGCTCCCGGCAGCGGGCTTCAGCGCTCCGCCAAGGGCAAGCCCGCGCCGCTCGAAGCGCTCTCCGGCGGGGCGGCGGAAGCGCCGCGCATCGCGACAGGATTGCCGGAGCTGGATCGCGTCACCGGAGGCGGGATCGTGCCCGGTTCGGCGCTGCTGATCGGTGGTGAGCCGGGAATCGGCAAATCGACGCTGCTGTTGCAGGTGGCGGCGAAGTTCGCGGACTCGGGTCGGCGCGCGGTTTATTTCTCCGGCGAAGAGGCGGCGGCGCAGGTGCGGCTACGCGCCGAACGGCTCGGCCTCGCGTCATCGCCGGTCGCGCTCGGCGCCGAGACCAATCTTGCGAACATTCTCGCCACGCTGGAGCAAGGCAAGCGCCCCGACCTCGTCATCATCGACTCTGTGCAGACGTTGTGGGCCGACGGGCTCGATGCCGCGCCCGGCACCGTCTCGCAGGTGCGCGCCGCCTCGCAGTCATTGATCCGCTACGCCAAGCAGACCGGCGCCGCGATGCTGCTGGTCGGTCATGTGACCAAGGACGGCCAGATCGCGGGACCGAAAGTGATCGAGCACATGGTCGACACCGTGCTCTACTTCGAGGGCGATCGCGGCCATCCGTTCCGCATCCTGCGCTCGGTCAAGAACCGCTTCGGGCCGACCGACGAGATCGGCGTATTCGAGATGGCGGGCAGCGGCCTGCGCGAAGTCGCCAATCCGTCCGAGCTGTTCCTCGGCGATCGCGACAACACCGCGCCCGGTACCGCCGTATTCGCGGGCGTCGAAGGCAGCCGGCCGCTGCTGGTCGAGTTCCAGGCGCTGGTCGCACCGTCGTCGCTCGGCACACCGCGGCGCGCGACCGTGGGGTGGGATTCGAACCGGCTGTCGATGCTTCTCGCGGTGCTCGACGCGCGGTGCGGGCTGAGTTTCGCGCAGGCGGATGTGTACCTCAACGTCGCGGGCGGATTGCGGATCACCGAGCCCGCTGCCGATCTTGCCGCCGCTGCCGCGCTGATCTCATCGCTCACGAACACGCCCCTCGCGCCGGGCGATGTGTTTTTCGGCGAGATCAGCCTCTCGGGTGCCGTCCGTCCGGCCGGGCATATGACCACGCGACTGCGGGAAGCGCACAAGCTCGGCTTCAAGCGCGCGGTTATTCCGGCAGCCGGCGACGTCGAGGA
>CAZKZT010000296.1:0-4936 GCA_964557265.1 uncultured Hyphomicrobium sp. | reverse complement strand
GTGCGGAAGGAGTTTGTGGGGTAGCTCTTGTTTGCCGCGGATGCCGACGGCTCCGGCTACTGGCGCCGGCGCGGCCACTTCTCCCTCTCCCCGCAAGGGCGGGGAGAGGGGACAGGTCGGTGTCCGCGGCACCCAAAGACTCAAGCCTTAACCGGCACCTCATTCGGCACCGGCAGCACACGCGGGATCATCGAGACGAACAGGAAGATGCCGGCTGCGGTTACCGCGAGGATGCGGAACAGCATGTCGAAGCCCCAGTTGCCATGCACCCACGCGATCAGCGGCAGGGCGGCCGCAAGCGCGACGAACGACACGACATAGCGCGCGCCATAGATCGACGCGCGCATCTCCGAGCGGGCCATGCGGCCGATCATGTAGTCGTTGATCGGGATCTGGCCGAACGCGCCGAGCATGAAGCCGAGCGCGACCGCGAGCGCCGTCCAGTCGGTCAGCCCCGGCATGATGCCGAAGAACAGGATCTGCATCGCGGCGACGCCCATGAAGACGGTGCGCGGCCCGAGTGTGTCGAGCAGCCGGCCGACCACGAGCTGTGCCATCGACGCGACGGCGAACACGATGAAGGCGAGCCAGCCAACGGCGGTGGCTGACGTGGCGACGCCCTTCATACGCTCATCGAGCACCTTCGGCAGTGCGAACGTGGTCGACTGGAAGACAATGCTCGAGAGCGCCGCGGTGACGAAGATGATGATGGTCACGCGCAGCAGCGTCTGGCGAAGTTGCTGGTCCGCGTGCGCCTTGGCGGCATCGGATGCGCTGGCGGCTACAGGTTTCGGTGTCGAAGCGCCGGTTGCGCGCTTGGCGGCTTTCGCGGCCTGCTCGGCGGCCATCTCGGGCCGCGAGAAGAGATAGTAGGCGATACCGATCGCGATCGAGAGTGCGCCCGGAATGATGAAGGCCGAGCGCCATCCGCCGTTGTCGATCAGGAAACCGGTGATCAGCGCGGCGCTGCCGACGCCGAGGTTGCCCCACACGCCGTTGATCGCGATGGCCTGACCGGTGCCGGATGCCTTGGCGCTTTCAACGACCATGGCGAGGCCGACCGGGTGATAGATCGCCGCCAGCACGCCAACGAAGAACAGCAGGAGCATGATCTGAAACGGCGTCGAGGCAAACGAGACCGCGATCGACGCAATGCCGATGCCGACGAAAAACAGCGCCATCATACCGTACCGGCTCCACTTGTCGGCGAGCCAGCCGGCGGGGAGGGAGAACAGGCCGAATGCGACGAAGCCGGGGGTCGCGTAGGGGACGAGTTCGGCGTAGCTCAGGCCCCATTCGCGGGTGAGCGCGAGGGCGGCGACGGTGGCGAAGATGAGGGTGAAGAGGTGGTCGAGGAAGTGGCCGATGTTGAGGAAGAGGAAGTGCGTACGTTCGCGCGTCATCTCTGGGCGCCTCCCCGGCGCAATGCTTGTTGTGATTGGGGCCAGTCTAGCAAGATGGCACCGGCGGGTCACTTGTTCTTGGCTGTTTTCGTTGCCGCCAGCATAATCGGTTCACGAACGGACCGCAGCCGAGAGTCGGGCATGGAACCCACCCGGCTTCCAACCTTGCGGTCGCCAAAAGAACGGGAGTGCGGATGTCTGACTGGTTGACGGGCTACGAGGGCGCTTTTGCCATCAAACTGACGCTGTGCCTGTTGCTCGGCGCGATGATCGGTGTCGAACGAGAGCTGCGCAACAAGCCCGCCGGTATCAGTACGCACTGCTTCGTCATGGCCGGCGCCTGCTTGTTTACTTTCATCTCGACGGTCGCCGATCCAAACAGCCCGGCGCGCATTGCCGCCCAAGTCGTCTCCGGTGTCGGTTTTCTCGGCGCGGGAATGATTCTCAAGAGCGACAACAACACGGTGAGGAACCTGACCACGGCGGCGGCGATCTGGTTCGCGGCTGCGGTGGGGATGGCCATCGGCATCGGCTGGTATGTGATTGCGGCGATCGCGGCGGTTTACGCGGTGTTGGTGCCCCGCATCCCGCATGTCAAAAGATGGACGGAGAGCCAGCACGACGAGTAAGGCCGCGAGGGTCGGAACCGATGAGTCGTCGAGACATCTATTACTGGAAGTGTGACCGCCCCGCCGCCTTCCACGGTACGGCATTGCGTGGCGGCGAGGATGCCGATGTGGCCGGTCGACTCGCGGATGCCTTGCGGGAGACCTTCGGTACGAGCGCGGTTGCGGTCCGCCCCGGTGCCGGCCAAGGCAATCACGTCACGTTCGAAGCGGATGTCGATGGACGCGCGATGTTCGTGCGTGTCGAGAACGGCCCTGAGCAGGACGGGCATCTGGCCATCGAGTCGCGTGTCGCGGATCTCGTGCGCGGCACGGGTGTGCCGGTGCCGATCGTGTACGGTTGTGATGCTTCGCGCCGACGCGTGCCATTCGCGTGGCAGGCGCTGGAGCGGATCGCGGCGCGTGATCTCAATCACTGGTTCAAGGCCGGAGAGCTGGATGCGCCGCGTGTCGCTTTCGACATCGGCGCCGCCGTCGCGCGCTGGCAGTCGCTGAGGTTCGACGGATTCGGTACGTTTCATGCTGTCGATGGCGCGAAGCTCGCCGGTCATCACGCCCACTATCGCGACTACTTCCATACGCAGCTTGCGCGGCATCTGGCGTTCCTGTTGGAGCGCGACTTCCTGTCCGAGAGGGAGAAGACCGAGATCGAACGTCAGGTCGCGCGGCACGATGATCTGCTCCGCCATGCGGAAGGATGCTTCGTGCACAAGGATCTCGCCTTGTGGAATGTGCTCGGGGCGCGCGACAGAATCCTCGCGTTCATCGATTTCGACGATGCGATCAGCGGCGATGCGATGGACGATCTTTCGCTGCTTGCCTGCTTCCATGACGCCGCCTTTCTGGGAGCGGCGATCGAGGGCTACCAGAGTGTGCGACCGCTGCCGGTCGAGTACGAGAAGCGCTTCTGGCTCCATCTTCTGCGCAACATGATCGTCAAGTCGGTGATCCGCGTCGGGGCAGGGTACTTCGATCGCGATGACGGCTTCTTCCTGATCACCGCTGGCGGCAGTGGCGGATCGCTGAAGGAGATGACGCGCGCGCGATTGGCGCTTGCCGTCGCGGCGCTCGCGGAAGGATCGCCGATCAGCCGGCTCGGGTGAGGCGTCTATAGCGCCTTCAATCGCGCGCGTCTTGAGGTTCGCCAATCACTCAAGCTTTGCAGTCATCTCGCGGAGCTTCGCGGCGATGCCGTCGCCGATGGAGATCTGCGGTTCCGAGGGTGTGAGCGCGTCGCGCTTTTCCCAGGCGTCGATGTGGCTGCGGGCGATGTGGAACGCGTCGACGAGGGAGCGTGTCTCGCGCAATGCGCGGTTGAAGAAGGCATCGCCGAAGTAGGTCCATTCGCGCTCGTTCGAGCAGCCGAAGGAGGTGCGATCGGTGCGCGCGGCGGTGATGACCATCGTGCCGGGACCGGCGAGTGCCGGAATGAACGTGCCCGAGTGGCACGCCGAGATGATGACGACGCGATGGCGGATCGGCGAGCGGGCGAGGATGCCTGCCAGCCGCTCGGGCGTCAGTTCGTTGAACGAAAATCCGCGGAAAGAGACGTCGAGTGCCCTCTCGGTGCCGTGCGAGGTCACGAACAGCGCGAGCACGTCTTTCTCCGGGTTCATGACCTTGGCGAGACCTGCGAGCGCCTGCTCGAGATTGGTCGCGTTGGCGAGCGGCAGCGTGTCGACCGTCTGGCGATTGTTGACCAGCAGAAGCGAGCGGCCCGCGGTGCCCATGCGGGCGTCGAAGATCTCCCGCGCGCTCGACGACTCGCGCAGAAAAACATCCTGCCCGGCGTACAAGCCCGCTGAGACGAAGTAGATCTCGCTACGGTCGGCGCGCGATGGCAGCACGTTTTCGAGCGCGGCCGCGACGAGGCGCGGCTGGCGCGCGTAGGCGGTTTCGACGTCGACGGGGGGACGCGACTCCGAGGACGGCCTCGGCGGCCGGATGAAATCGAAAGCATACTCGACGATGCTGATCTCCGGGGTCGCATCGAGATTCGATTTCACCAGGGGGGTGCTCGGCAGCAGGAAAGCCGGAAGGATCATCGCCGCGACGAGACCCAGTGCGCCGAGCGTACGCCGCGATGGCATCAGCCGCGTGCCGAGTGTCGCAATGCTCGCGATCCACCATCCAGCCAGGACGAACCCCGCACCTGTGAACAGATGGGCGATCGTCTCGCTGCCGTTCGCCCACCGCGTCACGCGCGGCGGCAGCTCCGTCAACAGCAGTCCGATGGGCTGCGACAGCATCGTGATGGTGAGCAGAAGGCAGAACGCAGCGGCGACATCGAAGGCGCGGCGGCGTCCGCTGAGCAGTATCAGTCCACCCGCGAGGATGGCGAAGCTCGCCGCCGACGACGTCAGTCCCCAGGTGCTGGGCAGCGAGATGCGCCGATTGGAAATCCAACCGATTGCCGCCGTGGCGAGGATCGCCAGCAGGGCTATGGCGATGACGGCGCCGCCATGTGGCGGCGCGGGGCTCGGTTCGACGCGCCGGAAGAACAACGCGCGTACGGCGTCGCGGATCGAGCGCGCGATGGTCGCGAAGAAGCCCAGAGCCGGTTTGGCATGCGAGGCCGAGATGATCGGCGCGCCAGCGTCTTCCATTCACCGCCTCTCCTGAGCCCCCTGCCGGTCACGGCAACGTGTGGCGCGTGCCCAACAGTAACCGAACAGGCAGCACAAGACGACGCCGTTAGGGGCGGCTCTCCCCGACGATCGACGAGAGTGGGACGGCGTTTAGTCGAACCGCCACCGCCGCGCGACAAGCGCTCCATGCTTTTGATTGAGAGTCTGTTTTCACGCTCTCGATGGATCTGGTTCTAGCCGCCAACCGTCAGCGTTCCTTTGGCCGGATCGACGGTGACGATCTCGCCGGATTTGATTGCCGTTGTGATGTCGATGTCGA
>CAZKZT010000295.1:0-4949 GCA_964557265.1 uncultured Hyphomicrobium sp. | reverse complement strand
AAATGGCTGATGGTCGATCTCGGCATCACCTTCCCGGAGGGCGAGTTCGACCCGGGTGTCGATGTCATCCTCCCCGACACCAAATTCATCGAGACCCACATCAAGGATCTCTGCGGGATCGTGATCACGCACGCCCATGAGGATCATTTCGGTGCCGTGATCGAGATGTGGCCGCGCCTCAAGGCGCCGATCTATGCCTCGCCGTTCACGGCGACGTTGCTCAAGACGAAGCTCGCCGAGCAGGGTGGCCGCGACAAGCTGCCGATCCGCGAAGTGGCGCTCGGCTCGACATTCGACATCGGCCCCTTCTCGATCGAGCTGGTCAACCAGGCGCATTCGATCCCGGAGCCGAACGGGATCGTGATCCGCACACCGCACGGCCTCGTCTATCACACCGGCGACTGGAAGTTCGATTCCGCGCCGGGTATCGGCCTGCCGCCCGACGAGGATCGCATCCGTGCCATCGGCGAAGAAGGCGTGCGGGCGCTCATCTGCGATTCGACGAACGCCATGCGCGACGGCCGTTCGCCGTCGGAGGAGGAAGTCGGCGCATCGCTGGCGCGGATCATCAAGAAGGCGGAACAGTGCGTCATCGTCACCTCGTTCGCCTCGAACGTGGCGCGCGTCCTCTCGGTTGCGAAGGCGACACGCGCCGCCGGCCGCCGGCTCGTCATCGCCGGCCGCGCACTCCACCGCGTCATCCAGGTCGCCGTTGAGACCGGCTATCTGCCGCCCGACCTGATTTACGTCGATCAGCAGCGCTTCAGTGACTACCGCCGCGATGAAGTCGTGGCGCTCGTCACCGGCAGCCAGGGCGAACCGCGCGCCGCGCTCGCACGCATCGCCGAGAACGCGCATCCCGACATCACGCTCTCCAAAGGCGATCTCGCGATCTTCTCCTCGCGCACCATTCCCGGCAACGAGAAGAGCGTCGGACGCATCCAGAACGCCCTCGCGCGCATGGGCGTCGACGTTGTCACCGACCAGGATGCGCTCGTCCACGTCACGGGCCACCCGCGGCGCGATGAGCTGAAACAGCTCTACGCCTTGCTCAAGCCCGAGATCCTCGTGCCGATGCACGGCGAGATGCGCCATCTGCGCGAGCACGGCAAATTCGGCCGCGCGCACGGCATCAAGGACGTGCTGGTCGCGATCAACGGCGAGATCGTCACACTCGGCCCGGGCAAGCCCGCAGTCATCGACGAGGCGCCGGTAGGCCGCCTGTTCCGCGACGGCAGCCTGCTCGTCGGCGGCGATGACTTGTGCATCCGCGAGCGGCGCAAACTGTCCATCGTCGGCGTCATCGTCGTGTCGCTGGTCCTGTCGCGCAACGGCAAGATGCTCGACGATCCCGAGGTGGTGATGGAGGGCGTGCCATCGCGTCGCCCCGGCGGCGGCCCGATGGAGGACATGGTTCTCGACGTGATCGAAGGCACCATCGACAGCATTCCGCCGTCACGCCGCCGCGACGTTGAAATGGTGCGCGAAGCCGTGCGCCGCGCCGTACGCTCGTCCGTCGATCAGGTATGGGGCAAGAAGTCCGTCGTCCGCGTGATGGTCTCGCAGCTGGATGTGAAGTAGTTTTTCTTCCGCCGACGCGTACGGCTTCGCCTACCGGCGACCGCGGAAAGAAACCCTGCCTCACCAATCCCCGCGCGTGCATCGGGCCCGAGCGGCCGATCGCCCCCTCCCGTGTCTGCCGGAGGGAGGCTTTGAGCGCGGTACAGGTCTGCCCGGTGCCATCTCAGCCCAAGTTACCGCTTGCGCTTGTGCGCTGCACCAGCCATTTCTTTTGCGAACGGGTCCCTCGCCTCCGGGCGGCGGTCGCGCCATCCAAGCCCCACCCCTCCAGCCGCGGGCGACGCATGAGCTATTTCCCCGACCACCTCGCCGACCGCTATCGCCGCTTCAAGCTGCGCCATTTCATCCCTCATCAGGATGACTACGAATTGCTCGCATCCCACGGCCAGACCCCCGAGGTGATGGTCGTCAGCTGCTGCGACAGCCGGGTCGAACCCGAAGCCGTGTTCAGCGCCATGCCGGGCGAGCTGTTCGTCGTGCGCAACGTCGCGAACCTCGTGCCGCCCTACGAGACCAACGGCAAGTACCATGGCGTCAGTGCGGCGCTGGAATTCGCGGTGCTCAACTTGCGGGTGAAGCACATCGTCGTGATCGGTCATTCGAGCTGTGGTGGCGTGCGCGCCTGCCTCGATCACGACGCGGCCCACCAGACGGCAGCCGAGTTCATCGCCAACTGGATGTCGATGCTCGACGGTGCCCGCGATCAGGTCGTCGCAAGGGGCACAGGGCGTACTGCGACTGAGCTCCGCGCCGATCTCGAGCGCGAAGGCGTCAAGGTCTCGATCGCCAATCTGCGCACGTTCCCCTGCGTGCATACGCTCGAAAGCAAGGGGCGTCTCGACCTCCACGGCGCGTATTTCGACATCTCGACCGGGCAACTCTCCGTGCTCAACGAGGCAACCGGCGAGTTCGTGCCGCTGTAGGCTGCCCCGAAAGGGCCCCGTTCCGCCGCCATCCCCGTCCGCGTTTCGCCGTTCATAGCGTTGGAGTACACGCCGCATGGTCATGCTCGCCGACCCGCCGCAAACCGAGATCGCCATCATCCAGATGACGAATGCCTTCCGCCGCGAGCAGAAGCTCGGCACGCTATCGTCCAACAAGAAGCTGGCTGCCGCAGCGCGCGCCTACGCAGCCTATCTCGCGCGCACCGGCACGCTCTCGCATTCGGCGGATGGGCGGACCATGGACGCCCGCGTCCGTGCGCAGGGGTACACCTTCTGCTGGCTGGCTGAGAACCTGTCGTTCCGCCGCGACGCCAAAGGCTTCGCCACCAAGGCCCTTGCCGGGACCGTGGTGACGGGCTGGCGGAATTCACCAAGCCATCGCGCCAACATGGTCTCGCCCAAAGTGACCGAGATCGGCGTCGGCGTGGCGCGGGCGCCTGGCGCCTCACCGACCTACTATTCCGTCCAGATCATGGGCCGTCCGCCCGGAAAAGGCTGCCCAGCGGTGCCCGTCCGCAGATAGCTGCCCGACCGCGCACGATCCGGCTTGCCCAAATGGCGCCTTCCGCAGGCCATGGCCCCGGGCGTATAGTCCGGCGCCCAGACAGCCAAGGAGCTGCGCGATGTCCAAGACGCTGGTCCAACAGCAATTCGGCGCCAACGCCGCCGCCTACGCGACCTCGACCGTGCACGCCAAAGGCGCGAGCCTCGCCCGCCTTGTCGAGCTCGTGCAGCCGAAGGCGGACTGGAGCGCACTCGACATCGCGACGGGAGCCGGTCACACCGCGCTCGCCTTCGCGCCGCACGTCGCACGCGTCGTCGCCAGCGACCTGACGCCCGAGATGCTGGTCGAAACGGCCAAGCTCGCGGCCGACAAAGGTTTCGCCAACCTGACGACGGCGGAGGCGGACGCCGAGCGCTTGCCGTTCCCCGATGCGAGCTTCGATCTTGTCACCTCGCGCATCGCACCGCATCACTTCCCCGACATCCCGGCCTTCCTGCGTGAGAGCCATCGCGTCCTGAAGCCCGGCGGCACCTTTGCGCTGGTCGACAACGTCGCGCCTGATGCGGCGACGACGCCAGGCTTCCCCGAGAGCGATCTCGCGGCAGCGGACGCCGCCTACAATGCCTTCGAGAAAAAACGCGATCCCTCGCATGGGCGCGCGTGGACGACGGCGGAGTGGGTGCGGGGCATCAAGGACGCGGGTCTCCTGCTCGCCCACACCGAGCACGCACCGAAGGGCATGGATTTCGCGACATGGTGCAAGACCATGCAGGTGCCGGCCGCCATCGTCCCCGATCTGCGATCCGTTCTGACTGGCGCATCGGGCGCGCTTGCCGCCTTCCTCAAGCCGACGATCGATGGCGACAAGATCGGCTTCACACTTTCCGAGTTGATTGCGATCGCAAAAAAGGCCGGCTGACCGAAGCCCGCCAATTCCGGGAGTGAGACGATGTTGAATTTCTGGGATGCGAGCTGGGCGCTCAATGAACAACTCTGCCCCTGCGACGTGTATTTCGCCGAGTACCTCGAAGAGAAAGGCGTCAAAGGCGCGGCGATCTTCCATTTCGGCACCGGCAGCCACCACATCCTCGGCTTGCGCACCGCTGAAAACGGCTCCAACAACGCCGTGCTCGGCATCACCGCATCGCCCGGGGAATACGAAGCCTACGTCAAACTGCTGATCGAGAAGCCGCGCCTCGGCCATACCTACAAGGCCTATTTCGGCGACATCTACCAACTCGACCCGCGCCTGCTGCCGGATCTCGACTATGTCACCAACTTCCACGCGTGCGAGTTCCGCACCGAGGCGAACGACGCGTATGGCGCGCTCACCGATCTCGGCATGACGCTGGTGCTTGCCGACAAGATCAAGCCGGGCGGCGAGATGCACTTCTATACGGGCTCCGACGGCTACAAGAACACGCTTGCAGTCATCGATGGCCTCAAGACCGAACGCGGCTTCACCGAGGCCGGGAGCTACAAGACGCTGCGCATTCTCGCGAAGCCGCAATAAACACGAGGAACTGGAACGTTGAAGAAGCACTCATGGCAGCCGCGCACGGTTGCCGCCCAAGCCGCAGGCCATGTTGACCCCGTGACGGGCGCGATCGTGCCGCCGATCCAACTCGCGTCGACGTTCGAACGCGACCCTGACAACGCCTATCGCCGCGGCTACGTCTACGCGCGGCCCGACAACCCCAACGTGCGTGTGGCCGAGGAAGTGCTGACGACGCTCGAAGGCGCGGCAACGTCGATGATCATGGGTTCCGGCATGGCGGCGGCGACGACGGCGTTCCTCGCGCTCGATCGCACGCCGGACAAACCCGCTCACGTCATCGCACCGAACATCATGTACTGGGCGCTCAAGAACTGGCTCGCCGGCCCCGCGCGCACGCTCGGCATCGAGGCGACCTTCGTCG
>CAZKZT010000294.1:0-4965 GCA_964557265.1 uncultured Hyphomicrobium sp. | reverse complement strand
TGCGGGCCCGCAGCCCCCACTTTCACCTTTGGACCGCGGCCGTCGCTCGCTGCGGCGGATGGTCGGGGCACTGACGGGCGTCGAAAAACCCGGCCGCTCGTAGGGTTCCACTCGACGGCGATTTCACGACGACAGGGTAAAGATCGGCCGGACGCCTTGATCAACACATTGAGGGGCGGCGTTCTTCCGGTGGCATTTCTTGGCGAATGGAGTAAAGATGCGGCGACGTGACGGCTGCCCTCATACCTGGAAGCAGCGTTATACCTGCCGGCGGCCTCGGTTGCCGAGCGTGCGGACAGCGATCCGCCCCGAAATCCGGTGAAGGATTTTGACCTCCGATGATTGCTGGCAGTGAAAGTCTCGAATCCCGATGGAAATGGTGGGCGCGCATGATCGCGTCCGCGATTGTCGTGACGGGGCTGCACGCCGGTATCGTCGCCTATGCTTATCTGCAGCCGCCGCTTGAGGAGGTTGTCGAGGAAGCGGAAGGCGCATTCATGATCGAGTTGGCGCCGATGCAGGTCGCGGCTCCTTCGGATGCGTCGGATACGGTTGGCCCCCCGATGGAGGCGACCCAGCCGCAGGTCGTCGAAAAGACGCCGACAGAAGAAGTTCCGGAGGTGACCCCGCCGAAGGAAGATCCCCTTCCCATTGCGCCTGATCCCGAGCTCGCGATGCCAATCCCGAAGCCGGTAGAGGAGCCCAAAGAGGAGAAGGAAGAGGAGAAGCCGGTCGAGCAGAAGGTCGTCAAAGAGGAAGAGAAGAAGAAGGAAGAGGAGCCGGAGACCGAGAAGGCCAAAGCGCAGGAGGCGATGGTTCAGCAGAGCGCGCCGTCGACGCCTTCCCCGACCGCGGCGCCACAGACCGCGGCCCGGCGCCAAGGCACGACGGACCGCAAGTCGAGCGAGGAAATGTCATGGGCGAAGGCGCTCATGAACCATCTCGGCCGTCATCGCCGCTATCCGTCCGCTGCGCGCCAGGCTGGCCAGCAGGGTAACGTCCTCGTGCAGTTCACGCTCGATCGCCGGGGGCAGGTGCTGACATCGCGAGTCGTCAAGTCTTCGTCGAGCCGGCTGCTCGATCAGGAAGCTCTCGCCATGCTGACCCGTGCGGCGCCCCTGCCGGAGCCACCAAGTGACCTGGGCGGCGAGGCGGTCGAGCTCGTGATCCCCATCCAGTTCACCATCCGATAGGCGATCGCGCGCCTACGGTGTCACTGTGCGGCGCTTCGTGCGGCCGATGCGACCCGATGATCGCATCGGCTCAACGCGTTCGCTGGTGGCGAGGCGAGATCACCTCCATCCAAGTGCGGGCGCGACGTGCTTCAGGATCGCTTCGATCACGTGCGCATTGTATTCGACGCCGAGCTGGTTCGGCACCGTCAAGAGCAGGGTATCAGCCTCGGCGATGGCTTCGTCCTGTGCGAGCTGCTTCACCAGCACATCAGGCTCGGCGGCATAGCTTCGACCGAAGATCGCCCGCATGGTGGGTTCGATGTAGCCGATGTGATCGCTGGATTGATCACCGCCGAAGTAGGCGCGATCACGGTCATCCACCAGTGCGAAGATGCTGCGACTGACGGACACCCGCGGCTCGCGCGTGTGGCCTGCTGCTTTCCACGCCTCCCGATAGGCGCGGATTTGCTTGGCCTGCTGGATATGGAAGGGCTCGCCGGTTTCGTCTCTCTTGAGGGTTGAGCTCTGTAGATGGAGCCCGAGCTTGGCCGCCCATTCCGCCGTTGCATTCGACGCCGCGCCCCACCAGATGCGGTCGCGCAAGCCCTCCGAATGCGGCTCGACACGCAACAGCCCCGGCGGATTAGGGAACATCGGCTGCGGATTGGGCTCCGCGAAGCCCTTGCCTTTCAGCACGCTCAGAAAGGCTTCCGCATGGCGGCGTGCCATGTCGGCATCCGTCTCATTTTCAGCCGGGGAATAGCCAAAATAGCGCCAGCCATCGATGACCTGCTCGGGCGAGCCACGGCTGATGCCGAGCTGCAAACGGCCACCGGCAATGAGGTCTGCGGCGCCTGCGTCCTCGGCCATGTACAGCGGGTTCTCATAGCGCATGTCGATAACGGCGGTGCCGATCTCGATGCGGCTGGTCCTGGCGCCAACCGCGGCCAGCAGCGGAAATGGTGCGGCGAGCTGCCGGGCGAAATGATGGACGCGGAAATAGGCGCCATCCGCACCGAGTTCCTCGGCGGCGACGGCGAGATCTATGGATTGGAGGAGTGCGTCGGCACCCGTGCGGGTCTGCGACTGACGGGAGGGCGTCCAATGTCCGAAGGACAGGAAACCGATTTTCTTGGCAGTCATTGTAGGAATTCCAGCCGCTACGCGATCCGCGGGCCGGTAAGCGCGCGTGCGTGCGAGTCAGAGGGTTTGAACGCGCACCTGCAGGCGACGCGTTAAGTCGCCGTTGGTGCGACCAACTGCAGCCGTATATGGGGCGGCAATGTCGGCTTTACACCCCCTCCGTCGGGACGGCGGATTGGCGCGAGCGCGCTCTATGTATTTGATTGAGAGTCTGATTCACGCTCCCGATGGAAGTGCGAGCGCTTCCATCTCGACCGATCGGGCTCTAGCGAACGAGCTTCCTCGCAGACCGGAGCAGCCCTTCCGTGCCGGCCGGACCAATCCCCTGTGCCGCGGCCCTCGCCAGTACACTTTGATGCGGGTATCTGACCTTGGGATACAATTGGATCGCCAGATCCAGACAGCGTCTCCCCATTTCTGCGGATCCAGCGCGGTAGGATGACATCCCGCTGAGCATGGCAGCTTCGGCCAGCGCATTCTTCTCCGAGTCCGCGAGATGGTTTTGGCGCAACGCCAGCTCGACAACCCCGCACGTCAGGTCCGCCAACTGGTCAGCGGTAGCAGGGACATTCGTGATGCGGTCGGGCGACTTGTGTTCGCGCAGACCGACCAAGCGCTCGGGGATGTAGGTCATGGCGACCCCTGAGACCGCGAGCCGCAAATGCAGGTCATACTCCTGGCCGCGCTTCAATCCCTCACGGAATCCGCCGATGGCAAGCACTGCGCGCCGCCGGTGCAGACCACAGGCGGTTTGGAACAACCGGCCCAGCAGATACTCGAGCGGCGAGCCGTCCATTGGCGGGTAGTCCGCGCCGATGGATCGCCCGGCGGCTGCGGAGAAATGATAGGCGCCGGTAAACACACTGCCGAGCTCCGGCTTCGCGGTGAACTCGGCGAGGCAGCGCGCAATCTTGGTTGGCTCCAGGACGTCATCGGCGTCGAGAAACTGGACATATTCCGCTGTCGCTTCATTCAATCCGCGATTTCGTGCAGCAGGCGCGCCGCGGCGATCGGTTTGGCGCAACAGGCGCACGCGCGGATCGTCCACTTTCTCGACGATCGCCGCGGTGGCGTCAGGTGAGCAGTCATCAACGACGATCACTTCGACCGTGACATCCTGGCTCGCCAAGGCAGAATCGATGGCCTCGATGACGAACGCCGCTGCGTTGAATGCAGGCATGACGACGGAGACAATGGGCGTTTTCATCGTTCATCACCGCGGATCATTTCTGTGGGCAGCGAGTATCTGCTTTGCGACATCAATCGATGCGTCCGTTCTCCGGAATACGCCCAGCGTGCCTGCTTTCTCGACGGGCTCGAGCAGGGTCAGCACGGGTTCGTAGTATTCCCGGCCTCGGTCCCAAAAGTCGTGGATCATGACGATTGTCTGAGGTGGCGTATTCAGGGCCGTAGCGGCGACGCACGCAACCCGATAGCGTCCGTCGATCAGGACCACGTCTGGCTTGCGATCGGATTTGGCCAATCCAAGCAGGCCCGATCGCCAAGGGCGCATCGCGTAGAGCGTCCGCTGCCGTCTTGTCCAAACATTTCCTTTCCAGTCGACCGGGTAGCCCCATTTGCCGGTTTTCCCGATGTTGACGCTGACAACCTGGGCAGCGTCGTAGCCAGCAGACCGGACACCGTGAAGGACAGCGTCTGCCCAGGCTGGATCGCACTCGACACTGAAGACTTCAGCCACGCCGGCTTTGAGAGCAAAGAGTGTGCTGCCGCCTGAGCCGTATTCGACGAAGGATCGGCAATTCGCCAGAACGCGCTTGAAACAGTCGATCTCGATGGGCGTCATTGCCGGCTGATCGGGAACTAAGACTTCGCTCATAAAGCACGCCTCAGAAATGTACCGATAAAAACTCGTCGCCATCTTCAGCGCCACGATCGCCAGGATACGCAGCGCGCATGGGACGTACCGTCAGCGTCCGAAACGGGATGCCGTATGAAATGAATAGAACACTTTTTGGCGACCGGCGGAGCCGGGCCCCTCAAACTGGACTGCGGACAAGTAACGCATCGATCAGGTGCGGAAATCAAGAGTGGTGAAGTCTACAGCCTCGCGTCCGAGATGAGCGGCGCCGCGATCGCGTCGAGGGCATTCCGGGCGTCACCCGGCGCCAGCCGCACCTGCAGGCCCCGCTGCCCGCCGTTGATGTAGACCAGCGCGTGGCCGAGCGCGTCGGCTTCAATGACCGTCAGTACCTTTCGCTTCTGGCCGAACGGGCTGATCCCGCCGACCTTGTAGGCGGTGACGCGTTCGGCATCGGCCGGCTTCATCATCTGCGCGCTCTTGCCTTTGGCGGCGGTCGCGAGCTTCTTCATCGAGACTTCGCGGTCCGACGGCACGATCACGCAGACTGGCTTGCCGTCGACCAGCGCCATCAGTGTCTTCAGGACCCGCTCCGGCGGCTCTCCGAGACTTTCGGCGGCCTGCATGCCGATGTGCTCGGCGTCAGGGTCGTAGTCGTAGGTGTGCACCGTAAACGCCACCCCGAGCGCCTCCAGGGCATCCGTCGCGCGTGTTCGTTTGGACATGGCGGCTCCGTGTCGACCGAATGCTCCTCAAAAGAACCGATAGAGTTGCTTAATGGGCTCAATGCGTTGCCGAAACATAATTGAACATGCGCTTAGAGATGAT
>CAZKZT010000293.1:0-5012 GCA_964557265.1 uncultured Hyphomicrobium sp. | reverse complement strand
CATCGAAAACTGCATAACGGGGCGGGTGTCGATACCGCAACCCGAGCCTTGGCAACGGCCGCGGGCGACGACACGGCGACCGCGAAGTGTTATATAAGACTTTGAAGCCAAGCGCGATTGTGCCCGGCGGCACCGTCCCGGCGCGACGCCGGTCTTGAAGAACCCTATTCCGGAATACAACAGAAGCTGAGAACACACCGTCGTGCCGGCTCATCGCGAATGGTGAAAACATCCCGCGTCCAGGGTTGAACATTCAAGGGATGGAATATAGTCAGGCTCTTAGTCGAACCGGCGTTGATCGCCCGAACGGAGCATAAGCATCACCGTGCAGGATCGCGCGACACGCAAGACCTCGGACACCACCGCTCGTCCCTCCCGCGTTGGCCCGGCCGACGCGCATGGCGTTGCGCTCAGCGCCAGCCCGGCCGATCGCATCGAGACGACGACCTGCTACATGTGCGCGTGCCGCTGCGGCATCAAAGTCTACCTGAAGGACGAGAAGGTCCGCTACATCGAGGGCAACCGCGATCATCCGGTGAACAAGGGCGTGCTGTGCGGCAAGGGGTCCGCCGGCATCATGCAGCACTATTCGCCGGCCCGGCTCAAATCGCCGATGATCCGCGTCGGCCCTCGTGGCTCGGGAGAGTTCAAGGAAATCTCCTGGGAAGAGGCCCTGAGCACCGCAACCGGCTGGCTTGGCCGCATTCGCGCCGACGATCCGCGCAAACTCGCCTTCTTCACCGGCCGCGACCAGTCGCAATCACTGACCGGCTGGTGGGCGATCAAGTACGGGACGCCGAACTACGCGGCGCACGGCGGCTTCTGCTCCGTCAACATGGCAGCGGCCGGGCTCTATACGTTCGGTGGTTCGTTCTGGGAGTTCGGCGAGCCGGACTGGGAGCACACGAAGTACTTCCTCCTCTTCGGCGTCGCCGAGGATCACGCTTCGAACCCGATCAAGATCGGCCTCGGCAAGCTCAAGGCGCGCGGCGCCAAGATGGTCTCGATCAATCCGATCCGCACCGGCTACAATGCCGTCGCCGATGAGTGGGTCGGCATCCGCCCGGGCACAGACGGCGCCTTCGTCGGCGCGCTGATCCATGAGCTGCTGCGCACACAGCGCATCGATCTCGACTACCTCGTCCGCTACACCAACGCGCCATGGCTGATCATCGAAGCGCCGGGCGCCGCCGATCACGGCATGTTCGTCCGCGACGACAATGGCAACGCACTCGCCTTCGACAAGCGTCTCGGCAAACTCGTTCCCGCGGAAGGGCCCGACGTCGTCCCGCAGCTTTCGGGTCCGGTGACGTTGCCGGACGGACGGATCGCCGTCCCCGTGTTCCAGAAGATCGCCGAGCGCTATCTCGGTGAGGAATACTCACCCGAGCGCGCCGAGGCCGAGTGCGGCGTCCCCGCCGAGACCACGCGGCGCATCGCGGATGAGATGGCCAAGGTCGCGTTCGAGCAGACTGTCACGCTCGATATTCCCTGGACCGATATCCATGGCCGCCGTCACGAGAAGATGGTCGGCCGCCCCGTCGCCATGCACGCGATGCGTGGCATCTCCGCCCATTCGAACGGCTTCCAGACCTGCCGTCTGATCCACATCCTCCAGATCCTGCTTGGCTCGATCGATTGCCCAGGCGGCTTCCGCTACAAACCGCCCTATCCGAAAGAGATCGCGCCGCGCATCAAGCCGACCGGCAAGCCCGGCCAGGTCAACGCCAACGAGCCGCTGCCCGGCCCGCACCTCGGCTTCCCGACGGTGCCCGGCGACCTCCTGATCGATGCCGCGGGCACGCCGCAGCGCATCGACAAGGCCTACAGCTGGGACGCACCGCTTGCCGCGCACGGCATGATGCACATGGTCATCGCCAACGCGGCGCGTGGTGATCCCTACCCCATCGACACCCTGTTCATGTACATGGCGAACATGAGCTGGAACTCGTCGATGAACGTGCCCGATACCTTGCGCGCGCTCACCGAAAAGAACGACGAAACCGGCGAATACAAGATCCCGCGCATCATCTACTCCGACGCGTACTACTCGGAGATGGTGCCCTACGCCGACCTCATCCTGCCCGACACGACCTACCTCGAACGGTGGGATTGCATTTCGATCCTCGATCGCCCGATCTCGGAACCGGATGCCGCCTGCGACTCGATCCGCCACCCGATCGTCGAGCCGGATCGCGACGTGCGCGCGTTCCAATCGGTGCTGCTCGACCTCGGCGCGCGGCTCAAGCTGCCCGGCCTTGTGAAACAGGACGGCTCACCGCAATTCCCCGGCGGCTATGCCGACTACATCGTCAATCACGAGCGCGCGCCCGGCATCGGTCCGCTCGCCGGCTGGCGTGGCAATGGCGACAGCTTCGGCAAAGGCGCGCCCAACCCGGACCAGCTCAACCGCTATATCGCCAACGGCGGCTTCCACGCGCATCACCTGCCGCCGAGCCAGCACTACTTCAAGCACGCCAACAAGGAGTACCTCGACTGGGCCGCCTCGGTTGGGTTCCGCGCGGGCGACGCGAAGATGACGTTCCAGCTCTACTGCGAGCCGCTGCAGGCCTTCCGCCTCGCGGCCCAGGGACACGGCCCCATCCAGCCACCGGAAATGCATCGCGAGCGCATTGCCACCTACTTCGATCCGCTGCCGTTCTGGTATCAGCCCTTTGAAGGCACGATGGTCGACACGGCCGAGTTCCCGATGCACGCGATCACGCAGCGTCCGATGCACATGTATCACTCATGGGGTTCGCAGAATGCGTGGCTGCGCCAGATCACCGGACAGAACCGCCTCTATCTCAGCCGCGCCCGCGGCAAGGCGCTCGGCGTCGCCGATGACGATTGGGTGTGGATCAGCAGCTATCTCGGCCGCGTGCGCTGCCAGGTGCGCCTGATGGACGGCGTCAACGATCTGACAGCGTGGACCTGGAATGCGATCGGCAAGCGGCGTGGCGCCTGGGGGCTTTCCGAGGACGCACCTGAAGCCACACGTGGCTTCCTGCTCAATCATCTGATCTCGGAGCTGCTACCCGAGAACGGCGGCTACCGCTACTCGAACTCGGATCCGATCACCGGCCAGGCCGCGTGGTATGATCTGCGCATCAAAATCGAAAAGGCAGCACCGGAAGCGGTCGAAGAAAGCGCGCCATACTTCGAGCCGCTCGCCGATCCGATCGGCCGTGCGCGTCCGGCGGTCATCGGGTATGGCGCCGAGTTCAAGGAGCCGGCGGAATGACCTGCCTGCCGACCACCACAGAACGCAAGCTCGGCCTCGTCATCGACCTCGACACCTGCGTCGGATGTCACGGCTGCGCGACGAGCTGCAAGGAATGGAACACCGGCGGCTACTCGGCGCCGCTGTCCGACACCGATCCTTATGGCGCCGATCCCGACGGCGCGTGGCTCAACCGCATCCATGGCTACGAGGTCGGCAACGGCGAGGACAGCCACACCGTCCATTTCCCGCGCTCCTGTCTCCACTGCGAGACGCCCGCCTGCGTCACCGTCTGTCCCACCGGCGCGTCCTTCAAGCGCGCCGAGGATGGCATCGTGCTGGTCGACCCCGACCTTTGCATCGGCTGCAAACTGTGCTCCTGGGCCTGCCCGTACGGCGCGCGTGAATATGATCCGAACCACGGCGTCATGAAAAAATGTACGCTGTGCGTCGACCGCATCTATAACGAGCATCTGGCGCCCGAGGATCGCGTACCCGCTTGCGTGCGCGCCTGCCCGACCGGCGCCCGACACTTCGGCGATCTCGGCGATCCCGAAAGCGACGTTTCCAAGCTCGTCGCCGAGCGCGGCGGCTTCGATCTGCTCGGTGCGTTCGGCTACAAGCCGGTCAACAAGTACCTGCCGCCGCGCGAACGGCGCGACGCCCGCAAAGTCTCGGGTGCCAACGGCACGGCGAAAGACAAGCCTAAAGCCGCGCCGGCCGCCGCCATCGAGCACCTGTTTGCGTGGGTCGACCGCGCCCTGTCGCGGTAAGGGGTCCTCGATGCATCCCGCCTACTCCGTCATTCTTTTCACGACCGCCTCCGGTGCCGGCTACGGCCTGCTCGTCTGGCTCGCGGTGCTCAACGCCTTCGGTACGCTGCCGAGCGATCGCTGGTTCGGCTTCACGGGCCTCGCGCTATCGCTCGGGCTGATCACGATCGGCCTGCTGTCCTCGACTTTCCACCTCGGCCATCCGGAACGCGCGTGGCGCGCGTTTTCGCAATGGCGCAGTTCGTGGCTGTCGCGCGAAGGCGTCGCCGCGGTCGCGACATACGTCCCAGCTGGGCTCCTGGGTATCGGCTGGGTCTTTTTCGAGCGCACGGACGGCATCTTCGCGATCCTCGGGCTCATTGCCGCGGCACTGTCGATGGTGACCGTCTACTGCACCGGCATGATCTACGCATCGCTGCGCACGATCCGGCAATGGCACCAGCCACTGGTGCCGTGGGTCTACATCGCCCTCGCGCTCGCGACCGGCGCCGTTCTGATGCTCGCGCTGATCCACCTCTTCGGCATGAGCAGCCCGTGGTTCTCACTGCTGACGGCGGTGCTGACCGGCATCGCCTGGCTTCTCAAGCAGCGCTACTGGGCGACCATCGATACCGAGCAGAAAACGTGGACGATCGGCGACGCGACCGGCCTCGGCAAGCATGGCCAGGTGCGGATGCTCGACCCGCCACACACGCAACCCAACTACATCATGCGCGAGATGGGCTACGAGATCGCTCGCAGCCACGCAGAGAAATTGCGGCGTATCGCGCTGATCCTGGCGTTCCTGGTACCGGGCGTGCTGTGCCTGCTCACCCTCGCACCGAGCGCACTGCTGGCGACGCCGGCTATCGTTCTTGCTGTCGTAGCGGCCGCGACCGGTGTCGCCGTCGAGCGCTGGCTGTTCTTCGCAGAGGCCGAGCACGTCTCGATGCTCTACTACGGGCGGCCGGCCGCATAACGAAAAGGGCCGGCTTACGCCGGCCCTGTCACCGCCATAGCGTTCCGCTACTGGCGCG
>CAZKZT010000292.1:0-5014 GCA_964557265.1 uncultured Hyphomicrobium sp. | reverse complement strand
TTGCAGGTTCGAGTCCTGCCGGGCCCACCATTTTTCAATATTATCCAACGGCTTGAATATTGGGGAGCATTGGGGCGCAGGTCAGCTTGCCGCGAATTCGAGCGCAAGAAATGGATAGCCTGGGAGAGACATAGTCCGTATGGCGCCTCCTGGCTCAAGAGGCCCCCTATATGTGACAGGCAGCTCTCAGCGGAATGATTGGGCTATGAAAGCGGCGGAAGAGCCGGGCCGGTCTGCGCTCGTTGATGGGTCACGAGCCTGGCGCATGGCGGGCACCACGTTCGCCATCGGCTTCTTGGTGTTTGGTACCATCTATAGCTTCGGCGTGCTCTTCGCGCCTCTTATGAGGGATCTGGGCTCGAGCCGCTCCGAAACCTTGGCGCTCTACGCGATCTCGAGTTCGGTTTTCTACTTTTTCGGCCCTGCGACCGGTTGGGTCAGCGACAGATTTGGTCCCCGCATTGTCTCGATCGTCGGGGCGCTCGTGATGACAGCGGGGCTTTCCGCGACAGCTTTCGTCGACAGCATTTGGATGGCCTACCTTACCTACGGCGCGGGGCTCGGCGTGGGCGCAGCCTGCATCTATATCCCCGCCCTGGCAAGCATTGGGCGGTTGGTTCCGCCGGTGGCGTACGCGGGCCCTCAGCATCGCGGCCGCAGGAACTGGATGCGGCATGCTGGCACTGCCACCGTTCATCGCGACACTCATCGAGAATATAGGATGGCGGTCCGCTCTCTTGATTGTCGCGGCCCTATGCGGGTTTGTACTTGTGATTGCCGCTGTCCTTGTTGAAGCGGCTCCGGTCTCCGTCGAAGCAGAGCCCGCTCAACCTCTTGGCGCAACTTTGCGATCGCCCGCGTTCGTACAGATGTACGTCTCGTGGGTATTCGGCACCATGGCGCTTTTCGTGGCCCTTGCCTTCTTACCCACCTTCGCCACGAGCCGGGGCGCCGATCCTATCTCTGCCTCCTGGCTGATCTCGATCATCGGCGGCTCCAGCATCATTGGCCGTCTCGGCATCGGTTACGTTCGCTCTCCCGAAGGCACACTTCGATTGTACAAGGGAGCGATCCTGACAATGGCCGCAAGCTTCTCGATCTGGCTCCTCTTATCGAGTTATGGCTGGCTGGTCGTTTTCGCCGCCGTGCTCGGGATAGCCTATGGAGTTCGCATCGCTCTCGTTGCACCGGTCTTGATCGAACTGTTTGGCGTCGGCCGGCTTGGGGCATTGCTTGGCTCATTCTTCACAGGGACCGGTATGGCCGCACTCACCGGCCCCATGCTGGCCAGCGCGGCTATCGACCTCGCAGGCAGCGATACGGGTGGCATCGTCGCAGCCATCGCCATGGGCATTCTTGGCTTCGTCTTTGTTTTCCCCGTGAAGCCAAAACTGAGCTCGCCTGTCCCCGCGCCTCGAGGGTAAAGGCAGAGAAAATATCGTAGCAGCCTGTCCAGGGTCGTAGCGCACCGGTCGCGCATCCCAAGGTCGCCGAAGCGGCTGTCGTCGGGACACCCGACGACATCAATCCGGTGGGCACCCCACCTCGAGACACGACAACCCTCGCCGACCGGAGCGGCGTACAGGAAATCGTGGCTGCTTCTCGTGCGTCTGCAAGGAAGCCGGCTGGGATGCAACCTGTCGGAGAGTTCTGCTCACCGGCAGACAGCCGCAGAGACGCGTGGGCTCGCGGCTCAGATCACCCCGAGCGCCTCCATAGCCTCCGCGACACGCACGAAGCTGGCGATGTTCGCACCGAGAACATAGTCCCCCGGCGCGCCGTATTCGGCGGCAGTGTCCGCGCAGCGATCGTGAATATCCCGCATGATGGTGGCAAGGCGGGCCTCGGTCTGCTCGAAGGTCCAGCTGTCACGCGACGCGTTCTGCTGCATTTCCAGCGCGGAGGTGGCGACGCCGCCGGCGTTCGCGGCCTTTCCCGGGCCGAACAGAACGCCGGCTTCCTGAAAGATGCGCACCGCCTCGGGCGTGCAAGGCATGTTGGCACCCTCTCCGACCGCCACGACGCCGTTCCGCACCAAAGCGCTCGCATCCTTCCCCGTCAGCTCGTTCTGTGTCGCGGAAGGCATCGCGACGTCGCATGGAACATCCCAGATCGAGCCGCCATCAACGTAACGTGCTTTTCTGAGGCGCGCGTACTCGGCGATGCGCCCGCGTCGAACTTCCTTGATCTCCTTGACCAGCGCGAGATCAATTCCGTCTTCGTCGACGATGTAGCCATTCGAATCCGAGCACGCCACAACCTTGCCGCCGAACTCGGCAATCTTTTCCATGGCGTAGATGGCGACGTTACCGGAACCAGAGACCGCGACGCGCCGGCCTTCGAACGATTGCCCCTTCGTTTCCAGCATGCTCTGGACGAAGTATGCCGCCCCATAGCCCGTTGCTTCCTTGCGCGCCTGCGAGCCGCCGTAGGCAAGGCCCTTTCCGGTTAGCACGCCGGCCTCATAGCGGTTGGTCAGGCGCTTGTACTGACCAAACATGAAGCCGATCTCGCGACCGCCGACGCCAATGTCGCCGGCGGGGACATCGATATATTCACCGAGATGGCGGTGCAGCTCGGTCATGAAGGACTGGCAGAACCGCATGATCTCGCCGTCGGAGCGTCCGCGCGGGTTGAAGTCGGACCCGCCCTTGCCGCCACCGATCGGCATGCCGGTGAGAGCGTTCTTGAACGTCTGCTCGAAGCCGAGAAACTTAATGATGCCGACATTCACCGAAGGATGAAAACGCAAGCCCCCCTTGTAGGGACCGAGCGCCGAGTTGAACTGCACGCGGAAGCCGCGGTTGATACGAACCTGTCCGGCATCGTCGACCCATGGCACGCGGAAAATGATCTGCCGCTCGGGCTCACACAAGCGCTCGATCAAGGCATGATCGGCATAGCGGGGATGCTTGGCCACCACCCGGCCAAGGCTCCCCAGGACTTCTTTGACAGCCTGATGGAACTCTTCTTCACCTGCGTTCCTGTGCATCACTTCCGCAAGAACGGGTACGAGCTTCTCGTCGACATGAATCACAGGATGGATTCCCAATGGGTGTGTGGAAGGGGCACGCGAATGAAGCCTATTTTCCAGGCAAGTCGAATGATTTTCTATCAGCCTGCGGCGGCACGCACAGTGCGCCAAAGCGCCGCCACGCCGCTCTGCCCGGCGCCCGGATTGGGCGCCATGCACGAGAATTCGTCCCTGGACGTGGTGGGCGAGACTGTGATCACCGTAATGGCCGGCGGCCATGGTAGCCCGCGGCGGCGCCTCGAGTATCGCGTTACGAGACCATGTCCGTCTTGTTCGCCGCGGCAATGCTCCGCAAGCCATCGAGAGCAAGCGTGATCAGCACGTCGTCGGCGTGCGCGGAGCACACGGCATAGACAGGATAAACAAAGCTCGGCGCGCCGGCGACAGGATGCAGCTTCCCCGCATCAATGAGCGGAGCCACGACGCGTTGGCGAAAGTACCCCGATCCGCCGGCCTCGAGGATGTAGCTCAACGCCAGGGGACCGAGACCAACAAACAGGCCAGGGTTGGTATCTTCGGGAAAGCTGAGCCCGTGATGGTGCGCGAAGTCCGGCCCCCAATCGACGTAGACATAGCTGTCCGGCTCGACGGTCGTTGCGTCGGCATCGGTTGTCACCAACACCAGTTTCTCCTCGAGAAGTTGCTCGACACGTGCGCCAGGCCGGTATTGCGGGGCATACGTCACTGCGACATCCAGGGCGCCGGTGGCAACTTGATCAGTCAGGCTCTCGGGCAAACCGACCTGGACGCGCAACGCCACATCCGGCGCGGTGCGGCGCATCCAGCGCAACCAGTCGACCAGCCAGGGGTGCCATAGGCTCAATTCGCCACCGATGGTCAGCACCGCGCGCCGTCCCTTTGGCACGGCCACCTGATGGCGAGCCCTCTCCCACAGCTGCACGAACATCGGCGCATAGCGAAGAAACTGCTCGCCCGCGGGCGTCAGCGAGGCGCCGTTCTTGTTGCGAACGAATACAGGGCGACCAAGCTGCTCTTCCAGTGTCCGGATGCGGGCGCTGACGGCTGTCTGGCTGACATTCAGCTGCTCCGCCGCACGCACGAAGCTGCGCGTCTTGACGATCTCAATAAAGGTCCGTGCAAGCTCGATGTCCATGGGCATCTCCCTAGCCCTATCTAGCATTATTATTGCACCAAATGACCCATTAAATTCGTTTGATTGCACAAACGCATCGAGCAAGATGGGGAAGCTGACCAAGCCTCCGCCCTTGCAGAGCGGGTCCCGTTTCACCGCCGGGCGTGAGGCATCACAAGCCGTCGGAGGACGATGGCGATGACCGAGCCCACCGCAGGTTGTTCGAGAACCGATGTTCTCCAAGTCGCCGCCGATCTTGCTGCGGTCTGGCAGCCTTTCGCCCTGGTGATCGTCGTCGAAGCACGAGGATCGGCCGCGGCGCGAACAGGTGCCAAGACCATTCTCGATGCAGAAGGCACGGTGCTGGCCGGGTGGGTGAGCAAGGGCCGCGCTGCGTCCGCCATCGTCCGCGCAGCAATCGAAAGCCTCGAAAGCGGAACGCCACAGCTCATCGATGTCGATCTCGATGAGGAGATGTTTGCCACCGGAATCTCAGCCAGTGGCCAGATGCGGGTCTATGTCGAGCCGGTCCTTCCCGCTCGGCAATCGCAGATAGCGCGCGAACTTTAAGGCCAGGGGAGAGTGATATGACGGCCGCGACCATGCCCAATGCCGATAGACCTTCTTTCTGGGCGCGCTGGTTCTTCTCGACCAACCACAAGGACATCGGGACGCTCTATCTCATCTTCGCGAGCCTCGCGGGCATCGTCGGCACGGCGCTCTCCGTCTTGATCCGCATGGAGTTGCAGGCTCCCGGTCTCCAATTCTTCACTGATCCAACCGTGTTCAACATGATCGTCAGCGCGCATGGCCTGGTCATGATCTTTTTCGTGGTCATGCCGGCGCTGATCGGCGGCTTCGGCAATTGGTTGATACCGCTGATGATC
>CAZKZT010000291.1:0-5029 GCA_964557265.1 uncultured Hyphomicrobium sp. | reverse complement strand
TGATCCGTGGCGGGCATATCGACCTGTGCGTGCTCGGCGCGTTCGAGGTCGCGGACAACGGTGACTTCGCCAACTGGACGACGTCTCTGACGGACGGTGTTCCCGCCGTCGGTGGCGCCATGGACCTCGCCGTCGGCGCGAAGAACCTGTGGCTGATCATGGACCACACTTCGAAGGATGGCCGCCCGAAGCTGCTCGAGACCTGCGCGCTGCCGTTGACGGCACCCAAGGCGGTCGGCCGCGTCTATACGAACCTCGCGGTCATCGATATCGGCCCGAAGGGGTTCGAGGTGATCGACATGGCGCCCGGCGTCACGTTCGAGGAGCTGCAGGCGAAGACCGGCGCGAAGCTCCACCGCAAGTCGGCCTGAGCGGCACCTGCGGGACCTGAGAATCCGAAAGGCGCGGGGAGCCCCCGCGCCTTTCTTGTTACTCGTTTCCGGTTCTCGAGGACGGTCCATGTCTCCACGTGAAGACCGGGCCGTCGACAGACACCTCGGCTAGACCATCAACACGATTGCGGCGAGGAACGCGAAAGACATGATCGCGGCAGCGATGTTCAGCCCTAGGCGTAGCTGCATCGAAACCTCCTGTACTATCTTCATTTGCGTCTTGCCACGGCGCCTTTGGGACACGTCCCGACAGCGCCAATGAACAGATGGTAAGGTTCCGGCCAAACGCCGTGCAAGGGGAAAAGTTTCCGCACCGCGAAATGAACACCTATGTACTCAAATGAATCTATGTATCCATCTGTGCTGAAAGCGCCACGTCGGAAGTAATTGCTGGCGTTAACCGAAATAGAGCTGAGAACCGCGGAGTAGATGCGCGTGATCGTCTTGACACAAGGGCGTGGCGGGCCGGCGACGCCTTGGGCGACAAGATTTTTTTGTTCCGCGGGCGGTTTTGGGGGGCGTTCAGGCCCCGAAAGCCCCTCGCCATAACAATGCCATCGTCACGACGCGAACACTTCACATTCGTTGCGGGATCGTAAAGCCGATCACGGCGAGGCCGCGCCGCGCTGCCCCGGTTCCGCCACTAAGATGTACTCGGGAGGACCAAAATGGACGACAGCCGGACGCCGATCCTGGTAGGGTGTGGACAGATCACGCAGCGCGAGAAGGACCCCGGCCGCGCCCGCTCGCCAATGGATCTGACGGCTGATGCCGCGCGCGCCGCAGCTGAGGACGCCGGGGCGGGGGCGGCGCTCTTGGCAGCGCTCGATACGGTCGTGGTGGTCCGTTCGTTCTCCGATACGAGCTGGCGGTTCACGTCTCCCTTCGGGCGTTACGCCAACCCGCCGCGCTCGCTCGCAAACCGCTTGGGTGCCAGCGCCGCGCGCCGTCTCATCTACACCTACGCCGGCGGAAACATGCCGCAATGGTGCGTGAACCGTCTGTTCGAGATGATCACGCGTGGGGAGTGCGAGGCGGCTTTGATCGCGGGCGGTGAGGCGCTCGCAACGCAGAAGGCGGCGCAGCGCGCCAAGCTCCAGCTCGACTGGTCGGAGGACGCTGGCGGCGAGCCCGAAACCTGGGGCGTCGAAAAGCGCGGCTGGAGCGACATGGAGCAACGCCACCGCATGGCGGGTGCCATCTACGCCTATCCGCTCTTCGAGAACGGAATCCGCGGGCACCTCGGGCGTTCGATCCCGGATCATCTCGCCGCGACGGGCCAGTTGTTCGCGCACTTCGCCGATGTCGCGAAGGCCAATCCGCTCGCCGACCGCCGCGCCGGCTACAGCGCCGAAGCGATCGCGACCGTCAGCGCCGACAATCCCTACATCGGCTTCCCCTACACCAAGCTGATGAACGCCAACGCCTACATCGATCAGGCGGCGGCGTTGGTGCTGATGTCTGTTGCCAAGGCCAAGTCGCTCGGTATTCCGCGGGAGAAATGGGTCTATCTGCACGGCTGCGCCGATGCCTACGACCACTGGTACATTTCAGACCGCATCAATTTTCATTCATCGCCTGCGATGCGTACCGTCGCGCGCGAGACCTTCGAAATGGCAGATAAATCGCTCGCCGACATCCAGCACATCGACCTCTACAGCTGCTTTCCCTCCGCGGTCGAGATCGCCTGCAGCGAGATGGGGATTGCCGTCGATGATCCGCGCGGCCTGACGATCACCGGCGGGCTCCCCTACTTCGGCGGACCGGGCAACAACTACGTCACGCACTCGATCGCGGAGATGATGAACCGCGTCCGCGCGGCGCCCGGCTCCTACGGCCTCGTCACAGCGAACGGCAACTATGTGACGAAGCAGTCCGCCGGAATCTACGCGACGACACCGCCCGAGCGTACTTTCGCGCCGCGCGATCCGGCGCTCTATCAGGCCGAGATCAACGCGGCGCGCGGCCCGGTTGTGGCCGAGGTCGCCGAGGGTGAGGGCACGGTGGAAACCTATACCGTCATGCACGATCGCGACGGGCCGAGCTATGCGATCCTGTTCGGCCGTCTCGGCGACGGGCGGCGGTTCATGGCCAACACGCCGGACGATGCAGCGTTGCTGAGCGAAATGACGGCGCAGGACTATCTCGGTGCGAAGGGAAAAGTGCGCAGCGCCGACGGAATCAATATCTTCGTCCCGGATTGAGATAGCTGTTCATGGCGCATCGCCGCTGTCCCCAGCCGGCCCTTCGCCCGTTGGCGGTGCAAGATGGACTTGATGCAGCGGCGCACTATATATGGAAAGCAAGTCCGCGAACCGCCGTGCGGCGGTTGGGCAACGAAATGACATGGGAGGTGAAATGTCGATGATGAAACGGTGGCTTGGCCGGATCCTGATGGTCGGTCTCGGTGCGGCGGTGCTCGTGGCCACGATCCCCACCGACGCCGACGCGCGGCGCGGGGGAGGCTTCGGTAGCCGTGGTTCGAAGACATTCAGCACGCCTCCGAAGACCAACACCGCACCGAACGCGGCCCAGCCGATCACGAAGTCGACCACGCAGCCGGGCTCGCCCGCAGCGGCAAACCAGGCGACGCGCCCCGGCGCGGGTGCTGCGGCGCAGGGTGCGTCGCGCTTTGGTGGTTTGCGCGGCATCCTGATGGGCGGCCTGTTCGCGGCAGCCCTGGTCGGGATCTTCGGCGCCGGTGCACTCGCGAGCGTGCTCGGCTTCCTGCTCCAGATCGCGCTGGTCGGCGGCATCATTTTCCTGCTGTTCCGCCTGTTCCGCGGCGGCGCGGGCAACAAGCCTGCGATGGCAACGGCTTCGGCTGGTCCCGCCTATGCGGGCCGCAATCCGGCTGACATCCTCAACCGGAGCGGCAGCGCCGGCGGCGGCACGGTCGATGAGCTGAAGATCGGCCCGGCTGATTACGACGCCTTCGAGCGTCTGCTCGGCGAGGTCCAGACGGCTTACGGCCGCAACGACGTCGATGCGCTCAGCTCGCGCCTGACGCCGGAGATGCTGTCGTACTTCGCCGGTGAACTCGACGAGAACGCCAAGAAGGGCCTGCTCAACGTCGTCTCCGACGTGCAGCTCCAGCAGGGCGACCTGTCGGAAGCCTGGCGCGAGCAGCACCTCGAGTACGCGACGGTGGCGCTGCGCTACACGCTGATCGACGCGACCATCGAGAATGCCACCGGCCGCGTGATCGACGGCAGCCGCGACGAGCCGACCGAGCTGACGGAGATCTGGACGTTCTCGCGCCCGGTCCGCGGCACAGCCAGCCAGTGGGAACTGTCGGCGATCCAGTCGGCCTGACGCGGTCGCGACCTATCGAAATGACCGAACGGCGCCCTCCTCCCGGAGGGCGCCGTTTTGCTTTAGGCAGGCTGCATGGCACTCTGCCGAATACGGGGAGGACGGCACGGGCCGTCCTCGATAAAAGGCGGCAGGTGCCGCCTCCAAGGTCGATGCAGGGAAGTTTGGAATGACGAAGCCGCTCGAAGGTCTCCTGGTCGTATCACTCGAGCAGGCGGTCGCAGCGCCGATGGCAGGCCGCCGCCTCGCCGATGCCGGTGCCCGCGTGATCAAACTCGAGCGCCCGGAGGGCGACTTCGCGCGCGGGTATGACGCGCTCGCGAGCGGCCAGAGCGTCTATTTCATCTGGCTCAATCGCGGCAAGGAGTCGGTCGTCGTCGACCTCTCCAAGCCAGAGGACAAGCAGCTGTTCGAGGCGCTGATCGCCAAGGCCGACGTGCTCGTGCAGAACCTCAAGCCTGGTGCGCTCGAGAAGCTCGGCTTCCCGGTCGCGGAACTTTGCGCGCGCTATCCGCGCCTGATCGCGTGCTCGATTTCGGGCTATGGCGACACCGGTCCATACGCGAACCGCAAGGCGTACGATCTGCTGATCCAGGCCGAGTCCGGCATCGCCTCCGTCACCGGCAGTGCCGCCGAGCCCGCGCGGGTCGGCGTTTCGATCGTCGACGTGATGACCGGCGTCAACGCCTACGAGGCTATCCTCGAAGCGCTGCTGCGGCGCGCGGTTACGGGACGCGGCGCCGACATCCGCATCTCGATGTTCGATGCGATGGCCGAGCTGATGAGCGTGCCGTTGCTGCAAGGCCGGTATGGCGCGCCGCCGCGCCGCATCGGCCTCTCGCACATCTCGCTCGCGCCCTATGGCGTGTTCACGACGCGTGACGGCATTCCGGTCCTGATCAGCATCCAGAACGACCGCGAATGGCGGGCGCTGTGCGCGAAGGTGCTCGAGCAGCCGGCGTGCGGCACCGATCCGCGCTTCGCCACCTCGGCGGCTCGTGTCGCCAATCGCCCCGAGACGGATGGTCTCGTCGCAGCCTGGTTCGCGAGCCAGGATGCGGAGGCCGCGATTGCCAAGCTCGACGCTGCCGATATCGCCTTCGGCCGCGTCAACGACTACGAGGGGCTGAGCAAGCATCCGCATCTGCGCACGATCACCGTCGACACGCCTGCCGGTCCGATCGCGCTTCCGGCGCTGCCCGCGCAGTGGGCGGGCGTAACGCACGAGCCCGGCACCGTACCCGCGCTGGGCGCGCACACGGCCGCGGTGCGGAAGGAGTTTGTGGGGTAGCTCTTGTTTGCCGCGGATGCCGACGGCTCCG
>CAZKZT010000290.1:0-5039 GCA_964557265.1 uncultured Hyphomicrobium sp. | reverse complement strand
GGGCAGGGGAACGAAGGCATCGAGGCCCAGTGCGCCGACAGCGGCTGCCGGCTCGAAGTGCGCGGTTGACACGGCAGCGGCGCGCACGGGGGCGGCGGCGTTGGCCGCACGCCGCACGAAGATGTGCAGACGGTTTGCGGCCAGCTCATGACTGTCGGCGGCGACGACACGAACGACGAGGTCTAATCGCTCCGGAGTATCGTGGGGCAAGCTCAGAACGGCGTTATCGACATCGCGGATCCCGACCGCCCAGGAGTCGCGTCCGACGCGGATGCCCGGCGACAGGCGCGCGGTGTCGGGCAGGCCATCGATGACGACTGCGGTTCCGGTGGTCGCCGGAGCGACGCCGGAAACGATCTTCGGCAGATTGAGGCTTGCGAGTTCGCTTTCCGCGACTTCGAGGGTCGTCGCCGGGGCGGGCTGATCGTCGGCCGTTGGAGCGGGCGGCGCGACGATGGCCGGCGCGCGGGGGGCGAGGGCCAGCTCACGTGCCACCGATGCAAAATGTTCGGTGCGCGCCGAGATCGGCGGTTCTTCGGCGATTGTTTGAGCGGGCGCCTGGACGTGTGGCGAGATCAGCGACGGCAGGATCGCGGTGGCGGCGAGTAGAACCAGACCCACCCCAACGGCGACAACGCCGCGGCGGAGTGCGCTGCCGCGGGGAGGCGGGGCGTCGTCGAGCGTACGTGCGTCTGGTCCAGCGGCCAGAATGCGTGGAAAACCGTCGGGCTGCGTAAGGCCGACCGGGCGGCCAAGGCTCATCGGCAGCCTGCCGCGCCGTCCCGGCGCCGGCAGCGAGATCTCATTCGCGTGACCAAGCTGTGCCTCCAACTCCCGGAGCTGTTCGCTCAGCGAGCGGGCAGGCGTGGCCCCATCGGCATAGCGATCATCGGATGGCAAATCGGTCTTTCCTCTAGGGAGTAGTCTTTGGCGTCGTTGGGGCTTACGTGAGCCCGGGCGGCCGTCGCATCCGCTGTTTGGCAGCCCTTCGGCGGGCTTGTCACAGACTTGACATTAGCGGGAGCGGCGACCCGAATCGATCGATCGCGGTCGTCGAGAGGCACGAAGCTGTGGAAAAGGCCGGCGCGCCACAGGCGGTTGCCAGAGCGCCGTTTTTGTTTTCGCCTGCGATGCGCAGGGGATGCACACACGGGCTCAAATGTGTTGCGATCTCGGGGACTTGGCTTTGGAGTGGTGGCGCCGCGCCGGCCGATGCCTACGCCTCCGGCACCGCGACCGGCACGCCGGGGTCGTGCTTCACGCGGCGCATCACGAGCGTGGTTTTGACGCTTGCCACGTTCGGCAGCGCCGACAGCGGACTCATCACCTGATCCTGCAGCGCCGTCAGGTCGGACGCGACGCAGCGCAGCAGATAATCCATGTCGCCGGACAGCATGTAGATGTCGCGCACCAGCGGCCACATCAGCACCTGCCGCTCGAACTCGCGCAAGTCGCTCTCACCCTGGGCGTGAAGCCGAACCGAGGCGAATGCGGTCACCTCATAGCCGACGAGGCGGGCGTCGAGCTCCGCGTGATAGCCGCGGATGAGACCGGCCTGCTCGAGCGCGCGCACGCGCCTCAGGCATGGTGGCGGCGACAAGCCGACGCGGGCCGCCAGCGCCACGTTGGTGATCCGGCCATCGGTCTGCAATTCCTTCAGGATGCGCCAGTCCGTAGCGTCGAGTTCGGCGCGCATGCTATGGGGTCTGCCTGTCGAGGGTTGATGGATCGCTGGCGGAACATAGTCGCGGCCCCAGCCCCTCAGCAAGATTATTTCGCCGATGCGTAGATCCGAGACGCATCATGATCGGAGCATGGCCGAATTGTCGTCGAGAGAAGCGCTGCTGGCGGCCGTGCGCGGTCGCACCGGCTGGATCATCAGCGACGGCAAGGCCGGCAACGAGACCCAGTGCCGGGGCGTGTTCGATGCGCTGGGCCTGGTCAGCGAGGTGAAACGCATTCAGCCGGGGTGGCTGCAGCAGAAGCTGTCGCCGTATGCCGGTGTGGCACGGGCGGAGCGGTTTGGCGAAGCCGGCTCGACCTTCGCGCCACCGTGGCCCGATTTCGCGATCGCGGCGGGGCGGCTGACTGCGCCGTACATCCGGGCGCTGAGGCGGCGTGCGCGGCTCGCGACCTACACGATCATCCTGCAGGATCCGAAAGTACCGCTGTCGTCGGCCGACTTCTTCTGGATGCCGGAGCACGACCGCAAGCGCGGCGCGAACGTGCTGACGACGGCCGTCTCGCCGCATCGCTTTTCGCCGGAGCGGCTCGCGGCGTTGCGCGCGGTGCCGCCGCCTGAAGCGTTCAGCGCCGTGCCGCGGCCGTGGGTGGCGGTGCTGATCGGCGGCGACGGCAGCAGCTATCGCTTCACGCCCGAGGATATGGCGCGGTTCGCGCGCGCGCTGCGGGCGCTGGCCGAGCGCGGCGCCGGATTGCTGATGACGCCGTCGCGACGAACGCCACCCGCACTGCTTGCCGCGATCGACGAGGCGACGCGCGACGTTCCGCGCTTCCTGTGGGATGGCACCGGCGACAATCCCTATCCCGCGATGCTGGCGCACGCCGATCGCTTCGTCGTGACCGCCGATAGCGTCAACATGAGCGGTGAGCCGGCCGTCACGGGGCGGCCGATCGAGGTTTTCACGCCGTCGGGCGGCAGTGCCAAGTTCCAGCGCTACCACGAGGCGCTGGCGAAGCACGGCGCGACCCGTCCGCTGGCCGATGTGCCGAGCGCACTCGACACATGGAGCTATGATCCGCTCTACTCCGCGACCGATATCGCGGTGGCGATTGCCGAGCGCTGGCAGCGTCGCCGCGCCATGCTGTCCGGCCTGACCGGGTCCTGAACCTCGAGGAGTGAGCGCGCGTGCGCCTCAAGTCGGAAATCTGGGTGAAGGCGTATCTCCGGCGCTGCAACGGCGATGGTGCCGCTGCTGTCGTCGTCCATCGCGGCGACGTCGACGCCGGCGTCATCTACATCAAGATCGCGCGGCTCGATGGTACGGCTGATCTCTACGGACCCGCGCCGGCCGGTCTCGTCGATCGTCTCGATCGCGAGTGGGTGCCGGTGCGCATCGCCGTGACAGAGAGCGACGTCGATGCGCTGGTCCGCCGCGAGATCGACATGGATCGCGACATCTGGGTGCTGGAGGTCGAGGACCGCGCCGGTCGCCATTTCCTCGACGATTGGCTGTCCAAGGACTGAGTGCGCGGCGCGCGTCAAGGAAATCGCCACACTCTCGTCCGATCATGGCTGTAACGCGCTTTGGTGTGTGTGAGCATAACGCGACAGCGGAGGGGACGGTCCGGATGATGGGCGGCGCGATGGAAGCGCTTCGAGTGGGCGCGCGAGGGCTTCTGTGCGTCTGGGCTTTGAGCATCCTGCCGGGCGCGGCGAGTGCGCAGCGCATCCCGAGCGACGTTGCCGAACGGCTCAATCCGCGCCAGACCGAGGCCTATCGCGCACATTTGGCCGCGCGTGCGGTCTTCGATCGCCAGCTCGATTCCTACTGGGCGGAAGTTGACGAGCGGCGCGATGGACGCCGGCGTAAGCGCGCTTCCGGCGCAAATTTCACCGCAGCCGACTACGTCGCCGAGCATCCGCCGCAATACTCGGGGCCCCCGATCCCGGCCGATGTCGCGCGCATCATCGCATCGTTGAAGAAACCTGAGCCGGAGCGCGACGAACTCCCGGGTCTCCATGATTTTCTCGCCGCGGCAAAGTCGCAGTACGGCTACGTGCCGTCTGCCGTCGCCGAACGCGAGTTCAAACGACGCTATGCGACCGAGGCGCTGCGCGTGGGCTTGACCAAGGCGCAGGTCGTCGACGTCTATGCGCTCGAGACGGGCGGACGCGGCGTCTACGACATGCAGGCAGGCATCGACCCCGAAACGCGCAGAGGGCGGCCGATATCGAGCGCGCTCGGTTACGCGCAGTTGCTTGCGGGCAACTCGGTCAACGAAGTCGCGAAGCACGGGCCGACGTTCATCCGGCGGCTCGAAGGGATGGCGCGAACGCCGGGCGTTTCGCCGGGACGTGCGGCGTACCTGAAGCGCAAGGCCGGTGTCGTGCGCAAGATGGTGCGGGCGGCGAAATCGGTTCCCTACCAGTGGAGCCGGCATGTCGCGCTCGGCAACACACCACGCGGGCAGGGGATCCACGCGCTCAACCTCGATCCTGACGTTGGTCCGTGGCTGCAAGTGATCAAGCTGCGCGGCGTTCTCGATCACGGCATCAGTGCGGGACGCGCACGGCTGTCGGGTCCCGAGCTGGAACTGATGAACCTCGCCGGTCCGGGCACAGGGCTCGAAATGATGACGCCGATCGGCCGGCGCATGTCGACGGCCAACTTCTTCTCGCGCCCCGCCTATGGCCGCAACACCATCGTGCGCGAGAAGACCGGTGCCGAACTGCTGGCCGCGCTCGAACAGCGGATGCGCGTCAACGAGAAGAACAAAGGCGCGGTCGAGTTCGCCGCCATCTTCGACGAGCTGGCGCGCAATCCTCGGCGCTCCTCGCGCTGAAGCAGCCGCCCGCGCCGACTGGAAATCCGCCAGCCGCCGGGATTGCGCGGCGGCCCAAACCCACTATGGTGCGGCGCAGTATCCCTGCCTGACGATCTCGACAAGGAACGTAATCCATGGCTACCGCCCACCGCGCCGCCACCACCGGCACCGATTTCGACACGTATGCGAGCGGGCTCGCCGCGGCGGAACGGATGCTGCAACTTGCGCGGGTATCGGTCGGCGCGAAGGCCAAAGCCGCGGGGCGGGGCGATGCGGCCCAGCACGCGCTGCATGGCCTGGCGTGGCTTGCGACCTACGTCGAGGCGTTGCGGCAGATGCTCGGATGGGTTCAGCGGCTGGAGGCGGAAGGCCGTCTCGGCGAGATGGAGCGGCTGCTCACGGGGGCGGCGTTCGGTGAATACCTCGCGCAGATCGGTGGCGGCATCCCGATGAGCCAGGGCGAGATCGTGCGCCCGGGCCAGCTCGGCATCCCTGCTACGGACGTCGCGGCGTTTCTCGCCGATCCGGCC
>CAZKZT010000289.1:0-5054 GCA_964557265.1 uncultured Hyphomicrobium sp. | reverse complement strand
GGGGTCGGGCAGGACCCTGGCGAACGCCGATACATCGTCAGTTCAAACACTGTTCGCGCAGTGGGAGCGGGGAGTTCATGAAGGCACGAGTCATCCTGATGGCCTCGGCGGTCGCCGCTGCCCTATTGGCGGGCCCCGCGCACGCCAAGACTTTCAAGTTCGCCTTCCAGGGCAATCTCAACGCGCTCGACCCTTATGCTCTGAACGAGACTTTCACGCTCGGCACGCTCGGCAACGTCATGGAAGCCCTGGTCACGCGTGACAAGGACCTCAAGTTCGTCCCCTCGCTCGCCGAACGCTGGGAACTCGTCGAGCCGACCCGCTGGCGCTTCCATCTGCGCAAGGGCGTGAAATTCCACAATGGCGAGGATTTCACCGCCGACGACGTCGTGTTCTCGGCCGAGCGCGCGATGTCGCCCGAGTCGAACATCAAGACCCGCCTCGCGACCAAGATGAAGGTCGAGAAGGTCGACGCTCACACGGTCGACTTCATCCTCGCCAGCCCCAATCCCATTCTCCATGCGGAATGGGACTCCTGGTACATCATGTCCAAATCCTGGGCCGAGGCGAATGGCGCGACCAAGGTCCAGGCTGGCGGTCCACATCTGAGCCCATTCGCCCTCAAGGCCAACGGCACCGGCCCTTTCATGGTCGTGAGCCACGAGCCGGGCGTGAAAACCGTCTTCAAGCCGAACCCCAACTGGTGGGGCAAGCCGGAGCATAACCTCACCGAAGTCGTCTTCCAGACCATCAAGTCGGATGCGACGCGCGTCGCCGCCCTGCTCTCCGGTGAGGTCGACATGATCGACCCCGTGCCGGTGCAGGACATCGCCCGCGTCAAGGCCAGCTCCGGCAACGAGGTGCTTACCGGTCCGGAGCTGCGCACGATCATCCTCAACATGGACCAGATGCGCGACGAGCTCCTCTACTCCGACGTCAAGGGTAAGAACCCGTTCAAAGATGCCCGCGTCCGCAAGGCGTTCTATCAGGCGATCGACATCGAGGCGATCAAGGCACGGATCATGCGCGGCCAGGCCGTCCCCTCGGCGCTGCTCATCTATCCGGCCCTGTTCTCGCGGTCGGCGGAGTTCGCGCGCCATCCTTACGATCCGGCCGCGGCCAAGAAGCTGCTCGCCGAAGCCGGATACCCGAACGGCTTCGCCCTCGAAATGGACTGCCCCAACGACCGCTACGTCAACGACGAGGCGATCTGCCAGGCCGTCGTCACCATGCTGGCCCGTATCGGAGTCAAGGCGAAGCTCAATGCGATGCCGATGACCCACTTCGCCAAGAAGGCGACCGCGCCGAGCTACGACAGCTCCTTCAATCTGTTCGGCTGGACGGCCAGCTCCCTCGACGGCCTCAACATCCTCCGCAGCGTCGCCGGATGCCGCGACGCCACCGGCAAGGGCGCGGCCTTCAACCTCGGCGGCTACTGCAATCCCGTCGTTGACGAACTCGCCACCGCGATCACGACCGAAAACGACATCGCCAAGCGCGACGACCTGATCGCCAAGGCCTTCCGCATCATCCACGACGAGGTCGGGCTTATTCCGCTGCATCAGCAGACGCTCAACTGGGGCATCTCGAAGAAGGTGCAGATGGTGCAACGCGCCGACAACCGCATCCTGTTCTACTGGGTGCGGATGAACTGATCGCGCGTCGCGGATGCTTCAGTTCACCTTCGCTCGATTGCGGTCTCCACCGCAATCAGCCCTCTGACGAGCTGGACCGGCGGCTCAGGATGCGACAGTATCGGTGACAGGACTGGTCGAGGCGATGCTTCCTTCGTCCTCGGCCAGTACAGCATGAATTTCCGTCAGAGTTGGCCAGTCGGAGCACAAACCCATGAAGTTGCGTGTCACGACACTCGCCGTGGCCCTTGCCGCCGCAGTGCTTGCTGCCCCCGTTCAAGCCAAGACATTCCGCTACGCTTTCCAGGGCGACCTCAACGCGCTCGATCCTTACACCCTGAACGAGACCTTCACGCTCGGCGCCCTCGGCAACGTCATGGAGGGCCTGACCAAGCGCGACAAGGATCTCAAGATCATCCCCGGCCTCGCCGAAAGCTGGGAGATCGTCGAGCCGACGCGCTGGCGCTTCCATCTGCGCAAAGGCGTGAAATTCCACGGCGGCGAAGACTTCACCGCGGACGACGTGATCTTCTCTGCCGAGCGCGCGCTGTCACCTGAATCGAACATCAAGAGCCGCATCGCTGCCGGCACCAAGTTCGTCAAGGTCGACGACCCCACCGTCGATTTCGTGCTGACCGCGCCGAACCCGATCCTGCACTACGAGTGGGACACCTGGTACATCTTCTCGAAGAAGTGGGCCGAAGCGAACGGCGCCACCAAGGTCCAGACCAGCTCGTCGCAGCTCAGCCCCTTCACGCTGAAGGCGAACGGGACCGGGCCTTTCACGATCGAAAGCCACCAGCCGGGCGTGAAAACGGTCTTCAAGCCCAATCCGAACTGGTGGGGCAAGCCTGAGCACAATCTGACCGAGGTCATCTTCCAGACCATCAAGTCGGATGCGACGCGCGTCGCCGCCCTGCTTTCCGGCGAGATCGACATGATGGATCCGGTGCCGGTGCAGGACATCGCGCGCATCAAGGCCAACGCCAGCACCGACGTGCTGACCGGGCCGGAGCTGCGCACGATCTTCCTCAACATGGACTCGCTGCGCAACGAACTCCTGTATTCGGATGTCAAGGGCAAGAACCCGTTCAAAGATGCCCGCGTGCGCAAAGCCTTCTATCAGGCCATCGACATGGAGGCGATCCACGCGCGCGTCATGCGTGGCAATTCGGTCAACTCGGCGCTGCTGATCTCGCCGCTGCTATTCTCGCGGGCCGCTGAATTCAAACGCCACCCCTATGATCCGGACGCAGCCAAGAAACTGCTGGCCGAGGCCGGTTATCCGAACGGATTCGGCATCGAAATGGATTGCCCGAACGATCGCTACGTCAACGATGAGGCGGTCTGCCAGGCGGTCGTCGCGATGCTCGCGCGCATCGGCATGAAAGCCAAGCTCAACTCGATGCCGAAGGCCAAATACTTCGAAAAGGCCGGAGCGACGCAGAAGTACGACAGCTCGTTCAACCTGCTCGGCTGGACGCCCGGCTCGTTCGACAGCCACAACGTGCTGCTCAACCTCGTCGGCTGCCGCGACGACAAGGGCGCAGGCGCCTTCAACTACGGCGGCTACTGCAATCCCAAGGTCGACGCACTCGCCGGCCAGATCATCGGCGAGAACGATACGACCAAACGCGACGACCTGATCGCACAAGCGTTCCGCATCGTCCACGAAGAAGCAGGCCTCATTCCGCTTCACCAGCAGACGCTGAACTGGGGCGTGTCGAAGAAGGTCAAGATCGTCCAGCGTGCCGACAACCAGATCCTGCTCTACTGGGTACAAATGCAGTAGCTGGCCATCTCTCAGCGGGGCGGAATTGATCCGCCCCGCACTTGCTCCGGGGCCGATCGCCACCCATGCTCGCCTTCACGATCCGACGCATTTTCGAAGCGGCCATGGTGATGCTTACGGTCGCCATGCTGGCGTTCGTGCTGTTCCGCTTCGTCGGCGATCCAATCAACCAGATGGTCGGCCAGGACACGACGATTGCCGAGCGTGAAGCGCTGCGGGAACGCCTCGGCCTCAACGATCCGGTCGCGGTGCAGTTCGGCCGCTTCGTGTGGAATGCGGCACGGTACGACTTCGGTATCTCCTATCAGGTCAAACGCCCCGTGACGTCGCTGATCGCGGAGCGCTTTCCGGCCACCTTCGAACTGGCGGTGACCGCGGCCCTGTTCGCGATCCTGCTCGGCATTCCGATGGGCGTCTATACCGGCATCCATCGCGAGAGCTGGCTGTCGAAATTGTTTCTCACCATCTCGCTGATCGGCATTTCGCTCCCGACGTTCCTGATCGGCATCCTGCTCATCTATGTCTTCGCGGTTCATATGGGTGTCCTGCCATCGTTCGGGCGCGGCGACGTTATCCGGATCGGCGGCTGGACGACGGGGCTGCTGACGGTCTCCGGGCTGAAAGCGTTGATCCTCCCTGCGATCACGCTCGGTCTCTTCCAAATGACATTGGTGACGCGCCTCGTGCGCTCGCAGATGCTCGAGGTGCTCCGCACCGACTACATCAAGTTCGCCCGCGCCCGCGGTCTCACGGATCGCGCGGTCAACTTCGGCCATGCGCTCAAAAACACGCTGATTCCCGTTATCACCATCATCGGATTGCAGCTCGGCGCCATCATCGCGTTCGCGATCATCACCGAAACAGTCTTCCAGTGGCCGGGCATGGGCCTCATGTTCATCCAGGCGGTGCAGAATGCCGACATTCCGGTCATGGCGGCCTATCTCATCCTGGTCGCGTTCCTGTTCGTGCTGATCAACCTGATCGTCGATATGCTCTATGTGTGGATCGATCCGCGCGTGCGCATCTACGGGCGTGAAACATGACCATCGAGGAGCAACGCGCGCCCGCCGCCGATCTTCCCCCCACGCCCGTTACGGCCGCGAAGCCACGTGGCACCCTGGCACGCATCCTCGACAGCGATCTCTACTACAGCTTCCGTTCACAGAAGCTCGTCATCCTCGCGGCCATCGTGACGCTCGTCATGGTCGGCAGCGCGATGCTTGCCCCGATCATCGCGCCGCACGATCCCTATGATCTGCGCTCGCTGAACCTGATGGACTCGGACCTGCCGCCTGCGTGGACCAGTGGCGGCGATGCGCGCTTCCTGCTCGGCACCGACGATCAAGGCCGCGACATTCTCTCGACAATCCTGTACGGCACCCGCAGTTCGATCGCGATCAGCGTGCTGGCGGTGTTTCTCGCCATCGGCATCGGCGTCAGCCTCGGCCTCGTCGCCGGTTACTTCGGCGGCTTCGTGGACGCGCTGATCATGCGCATCGCCGACGTGAAACTCACGTTCCCCGCAATTCTCGTGGCACTGCTGATCAACGGCATCGCGCAGACGTTGTTCCGAGGCCGCCTCGGCGGGGCGGAGTTCTGGATTCTCGTGCTGTCGATCGGGCTATCAT
>CAZKZT010000288.1:0-5094 GCA_964557265.1 uncultured Hyphomicrobium sp. | reverse complement strand
ATCGAGACGTTGGCCATGACGCCGAAGATGACCATCGGCAGCGATGGTGGGATGATCGGGCCGACCGTCGAGGAAGCCGCGGTGATGCCGACTGCGAACTCGGTCTTGTAGCCGTGGTCGCGCATGGCCTTGATCTCGATGGTGCCGAGGCCGCCGGCGTCGGCGACGGCCGTCCCCGACATGCCGGCGAAGATGACCGAGCCGACCACGTTGACGTGACCAAGGCCGCCTTTAAGCCAGCCGACGAGCGCGACGGCGAAGTCGTAGATGCGATTGGTGATGCCGGCGGAGTTCATCAGGTTGCCGGCGAGAATGAAGAAGGGGACCGCGAGCAGCGGGAAGCTGTCGACGCCGCCAGCCATGCGGTGAAGGATGACGAAGTCGGGGATGCCGGCGATGAAGTGCGTGTAGATCAGCGACGACCCGGCGAGTGCGATGAAGATCGGCACGCCAATCAGTAGCGTCGTGAAGAAGACGACGAAAAGGATGGTCATGGCCTGCTTCCCCTATTCGATGATCAGGCCTTGGCCGATTTGTTCCTGGGCCGTGCGCCAGCCGTCGCGCGCGTTGCGGAAGAAGATGATCGCCTGCCGGATGAGCATGATGAGGCAGCCGAGCGCGACACCGCCATAGACGACACTCATGGGGAGATCGATGATCACCATCCGCTGCCAATGCATCCGCTCGACGATCGACCAGCCGAAGTAGGCGAGCAGACCCATGAAAAGCAGCTTGATCGTGTCGACGACCGCGAGCATCAACCGCGCCGGGACTTTCGGCAGGTAGTGGAGGAGCGCCTCGACGGAGATGTGGAGGTTCTTGCGCGCCACCACGGCGGCGCCGATGAATGTCAGCCACATGAGGGCGTAGCGCGCGATCTCTTCTGTCCAGGCGAAACTGTCGTTGAGGACGTAGCGCGTGAAGAATTGCAGGAAGACGATGGCAGCAAGAGACCAGAAGATGAGGAAGGCGAGCCAGTCCTCGGGATGATGCTCAATGACGACCTCTTCGTCTTCCACGACGATGAGAGGCGCATGCGTGCCGGGCTCTGCGGCCGAGTCCTTCGACATCCCGTTTCCCCCAAGTTCATTCTGTATGCGCGAGTGAAGCTGTGCCACGCGGCAAACCGCGGGAGACGCACGTTGTGCCTCCCGCGGCCGGCCGCGTGGCTGATTGGGCGTGCCCTGCTGCTAGAGCGCCTGCAGCGCCGCATACTGTTCCTTGGTCCAGTACGAGAGGCCCTCGGGACCAAGATGCGCCGGCAGAGCGACCTTGCGGAAGGCCTCACGATCGGGGCTGGTCACGTCCTTGCCGAGCTTCTTGAACTCGGCGGGAAGCTTCTGCTCCGAATCGCGGATGGCATCCGTCGCCTTTGATGCGGCCTGCTTGAGCACATCCGTGAAGAGCGTTTTCTCACCGTCGTTGAGTTTGCGCAGGAGCGGCTGGCCGAGCACGGAGACGATCGACTCCGTGATGTGGCCGGTGAGGTGGATGTACTTCTGCACCTCGTAGAACTTCTTGGCGAGGATCGTCGGCAGCGGGTTCTCCTGCGCGTCGACCGTGCCCTGCTGGAGCGCGAGGTAAACCTCGGCGAAGGCGATCGGGGTCGCGTTGGCGCTGTAGATCTTCGCGAACAGGACGTAGAGCGGCGCCTGCGGCACGCGGATCTTCATGCCCTTGAGGTCGTCAGGCGTCTTGATGTCCTTGTTCGAGGTGATATGGCGCTCGCCGTAGTAGGTGATCGCGACGATGCGGTTGCCGGTCTTTTTCTCGTAGCCGCCTGCGAGATCCTGGAACAGCGGGGAGGCGCGATAGGCCTTCCAGTGGTCGAAGTTGCGGAAGATATAGGGCGCGTTCGAGATCGACAGCGGCCGGTGCACGCCGCCGACGAACGCCGCGCCGGTGTAGATAATGTCGACGGTACCAAGGCCGAGACCTTCGTTGATCTGCGGCTCGTTGCCGAGCTGCGAGGCCGGGAAGACCTGGATCTCGTACTTGCCGTTGGTCCGCTTCTTGATCTCTTCGGCGGCCCACAGCGCCTCGGTGTGATAGGGCTCGCTCACCTCATAGACGTGGGCCCATTTGAGGACAGTAGGTTTCGCCTGGGCAATGGCTGGCGATGCGATGCCGACCAGGCTGCCGGCGGCGCCGACGGATGCGGCTGTGCCGAGGAATTTGCGGCGCGTGATATCGCGGCTCGAACGTCCGGTCATTTGGGGTTCCTCCGATGATGCATTGTTTTGAATTGTTGATTGTTTTTTGGGGCAGAGCCCTGCTGCGTCGGTGCCCTTCGCTGCACCAGATCAATCTACTCCCTCATATGGATGGCAGCGGAATCGCAGCCTTGGATTGACACCAAAAAATCATGCGGGGACGGGCGATCCGCCGATGGTAATCAAACTGAGCGCCTACCTGCCCACGGCAGCCGAGGGGCGATGTTAGGCGCGTTTGGCGCGACTGTCCCAACTCAACTTGGAAGGCCGTCTCCGCCTAAAGTCTAATGCCGAAGCATCGTGCAGGCGGCCGTACTCCGAGGATCGAGGACTGGTGGGTGCTCGGAAGGACGCCTCGGCGGGCCCAGCCCGGTGGTTGCAGGGGGGCGCCGATGGGGATAAGGGTTGTGCGGTGCACATTGTTTTCTGAACGGCGGTGCGATGATGCGTCGACCTCTGCAAATCCTTGGCATTGCAGGCGCTGTCCTCGCGGTGGGCGGCACGCTTTGGGCTATCGCGGGCAGTGATTTCCTGGGCCGCTATGTCCAAACATCTGCCCCCTCGGTGAAGGAAACGGCGCCGGCGACGATGAGCGCCGCGCCGAAATTTGCTGCCGTGTCGCCGCCGGTGGCTCCGGCGGCTCCCGCAAGCCGGCCGCGTGAAGAGCTCGCCATCGAGATCGCCCGTATCGAAGCTGGGGGCGCCTCCGTGCTCGCGGGCCGCTCGCCGCCCAACCATCGTGTCACTGTCCTCGCGAATGGACGTGAAGTTGCGACCGCGGTTGCCTCGGACGAGGGGCAATGGTCGATCGTTCTCGATGGTGGCATCGCAGCCGGGCCGTTGGAGCTGACGGTCAAGTCGCGTGCGGCCGCCGGAGGACCGGAGACGGTCGCGGCGCCACGCCAACTCGTCGTGCCCGAGGCGCGAGCCGCTGCTCCAGCCGTTGCCAGTGCCCCCTCGACCGTCGTCGAAGCGAAGAGCAAGACGGCGGCAGTGGTTCCGCCTGTTACCGCGTCGTCCGCCGTCACGGCTGCAAGCAAGCCATCCGCGCCGGCCAAAAGTGAGAAGGCGGCTGACGAGCGCGCCCTCGAGCGGTTTGCGGCGATCGTGGAACAGGCGCGCGTCGCTGCAGCATCCCGTGAAGGTGCACCCGCTGCAGTGCCGGCACCACCCGCGGCGGCAACTGCGCCACCGGCGACAGCGCCAGCGGTTGTGACGCCGCCTCAGACCGCGGCGACCGCAGCTCCCCCTCTGTCTGCCGACACGGCGGCGAAACCGTCAACGGACACCGCGCCGTCTGGCTCAGATGCGGCGCCGGTCGCAGCACCAAAGGTCGCGGCGGCGACGCCGCCCGCGCATCGCCAGGGTGCCGTCGATTCCGAACCCGGCCGGGTGACGGCTGCCGCTCGCGCCGCGCAAGCTCCGATCCCCGTGCCGATCACATTCGTGACCGACCAGACGGCGCTGACGGATAGCGGCGCCCGAGCCGCGGCATTGCTCGCCGAGTATCTGCGCCTCAAGCGCCCGGCAGGTGTTGTGCTGTCGGGGCACGCTGACAGCCGCGGTCCTGATGGGTACAACATGCGCCTGTCACTGCGCCGCCTGCAGGCGATCGAGCGCTATCTGCGCGCGGCGGGCTATAGCGGCGCGTTGTCGCTCGAGCCGCGCGGCAAGCGCGAGCCCTATCAGGGGATCGACCGCAAGCGTCTGCCGCGCCAACAGATCTATCAGGCCGATCGGCGCGTTGAGTTGAGGCTGAAGTAGTAGCTCGAGCTTTTCCTGGGCGGCATGACCGCACGATTGCCGCATCCAATTCCCTATCAGGGCTCCAAGCGGCGTCTCGCACCGGCGATCGGCGCCTACGTTCCGTGCAACGTCGATGTGTGGTTCGAGCCGTTTGCCGGCTCCGCGGCGATGACGCTCTGGGCCGCGCACACTGGCATCGCACGCCATTACGTCATCGCGGACGTGCTCGAGCCGATCGCCCGTCTCTGGCAATCGATCATCGATGAGCCGGCCTTGACCGCCAAGCGCTATCGCGCGCTCTGGCAGGGGCAGCGGGCGGGCGATCGCGACTATTTCGACGGGGTCCGCGCGCGCTACAACGCGGCAGCCGATCCGGTCGATCTGCTCTATCTCGTCTGTCGCTGCGTGAAGAATGCGGTGCGGTTCAACGCGAAGGGGGCGTTCACTCAGTCGGTCGACCGGCGCCGGCTCGGGATGCATCCTGATCGGATGGAGGCTGCTGTCGATGCGGCCTCTCGCCTGCTGCGCGGCCGCATCGACGTGCGGTGCAGCGACTGGATCGCGACGACGGCGGATGCGGGGTCGCGCGACTTCGTCTACCTCGATCCGCCATACCTCGGCACGACCATCGGTCGTGACCGGCGCTACGCCCGCCAGCTTGAACGCGACGCGCTGATCGAGGGGGTGCGCGGGCTCACGTCACGCGGGGTACGGTTCGCGCTCTCCTATGACGGCATGACCGGAGACAAGATCTACGGTCCACCGTTGCCGGAGGCGCTTGGCTTGACGCGTGTGCTGCTCGATGCCGGCCTCTCGTCGCAGGCGACACTGTCGGGCCATTCCGCGCGCACCATCGAAAGCCTCTACCTGTCACCGGGGCTTACGCCGCCATCCGTCCCTCGATCCGCGCGGCAAGGGGCGGACGCACCGCCTTCTTGATGCGCCGCGCTTCGTCGGCGCGCGGGTAACCTATCCCTGCGCGGGAACCTCGCGCGGCTTTGATGCCGCCTTCATCTCCTCGATAAGGATCTGAGTCTCGTGCGCGCGCGGCTTCGATAGCGGTGCCAGGATGCGGTACGCGACCGGGACGAGCAGCAGCGTGAAGATCGTCGCGAAGCCGAGCCCGCCGACGATG
>CAZKZT010000287.1:0-5159 GCA_964557265.1 uncultured Hyphomicrobium sp. | reverse complement strand
GGTGACGGCGTCAGGCCACCGCCGCCTGGCGCCGCCCGCGCCTCAACCGGCGCGGTGTCACGGAACTGCGCTGTGCCACGTCGAGCTGGACGACGTAGATGTCCGTGACTTCGAAGCCCAGGAACACGCCCGGCGCCGCATTGATGCTCATGCCCTGCGCGCGGCGGTCCGAGATCACGATGCCGGCATCGAAGCGACCCTCGATCGCCTCGAACAGCGCCCGCGCGGAATCGAGCCGCGACACCACCACGACATGGTCGTAAGCCTCATCGAGCGCATCGAGGATCAGGTTGATCCAGTCGGGATCGAGAGGCGCGCCGACGATGGCCGGAGCCCCGCAGGCGACGATATGCGCATCGCTCTCCGGCAGCCGCGCGATGACATCGTCGAAGGTCGCGTGCCCAGCGAGCAGATCATTCATGCCGGGCTGCGCGGGAAGAAGTCCCAGTGATGTGGCCACGCCCTTGCCGTCGCGGCTCCAATCGACGAGCACCGACCGGCGGCCGGAACTCGCGAGCGCCGACACCAGATCGCGGGCCTCGGCGGCGCAATCGACACCATCGCCGACGAGCAACGTGCGATAGCCGCGGCGTTCCGACGCCAGAGCCGCAATATGGCGCGCGGCGTCATTCGTCGAGGAGAGGATGGCGAACTGGCCCGCATCAATCGCCGGCGGCACCGCGGACGGATCGCGCGACATCGGGAGGATGACTGTCCGGTCTGAAAGCGCAACGTCATCTCGCTGGGTCGTGCCGGCCGTCCGCTCGCCCAACTCACTGCCCGGCGCACGGCGTGCACCTGCCAGCAATTCGCGGAGAAGAACCAGAACGAAGCCAACCATCAGCGTCGACACGGCAGCGAGGAGCGCCAGGGGCCCCTTGCGCGGCCAAACCGGCAATTCGGACGCCTCCACAGGTGCGACAAGTGCCGGCGCCGTCCCGCCACTCCCGCTGGCCGCAGAAAGCGCCGGCCGCTCGCCCGCCTGCGCGGCCTTGAGCGCGGCGTGTTTGGCCGCGGCGTCGGCCTCGAGGGCGGTAAGCCTTGCGGCATCGGCCGCGGCGTCGCCGACGCCGCCCCGCGCGCGATCGAGGCGTGCGCGCGCCGCTTCATCGCGCGACGTTGCCGCCGCGACTTGCTCGTCGAGGATCTCCGCGATCGATGTTGCCTCGCGGAACATCTGCCAGCGCAGCTCACTCAGCTTCACCTGGAGTTCGCGGACGCGCGGATGGCCGGCAGGCAATGATCGCTCCGCCGCCGTCTTCTGCACCTCGGTGCGCACACGCTCGGCGATCAGCTCGTGGAGGGCTGCAGAAGGATGCACATCCGGGATGCCTTCGAGATTGCCGCGGTCGAGGAGCTGGCGCACCGTGCGTGCGCGCGCCTCGGCAGCTTCGCGGTCTCGGCCCGCCTGCGCCACGGTCTCGGCAAGCGCCGCTTGATCGACCTCCCCGGCGCCCGGCGGCTGGTGCCTTGCGGCCATGGCGGTGCGGAATTGTTCGATGGCCGCATCTGCCGCTGCGGCGGCCTCCGTAAGCCGCGCAATGGCGGCCGTATCGCCGCCCGCTGATGCGGTCTCGCCGGGGTTATCGAGATACATCTCGACCAATCGTTCCACCACACGGGACGCGAGCTGGGGTCCCGCCGCGACGAACTCGACGGTGACCTGGCCTTCGCGGCCCGGCTGAACGCGGAGATTGCGTTGATAGGCGACGAGCGCACGGCTCTCGGCGGTATCACCATCGCTCGGCTTACGGAATCCAACAGCCTGCATGAGGCGGCCGAACGCGTTCGACGGCATTGCTGTATTGAAGGCGGGGTCGCGCGCGAGGCCGAGTTCCGCGACGAGCTTCTCCGCAAAGTCGTGCGAACGCAGCGCTTCGACGACGGCCAGCGCCCCCTGTTCGCCCGGAACCGAAATATCAGCGGTCGCGGCGAATTGCGGTTGCGTGAACCACGGCAGCGCGGCGAACGTCATCGCCCCGACGAGCCCGGCCACGATCATCACGCGCAGCCAGGACCGCATGAGGATCGCCCACAGCGGCGCGTTGGCGGTATCTTCGGAGATCGATTTCGGCGTCACGTGCATATTCATGCGGACCGGTTGATTCTGGGCAGCGGCGCCGGGAACAGCGACAGCGGCCGATGAACACTCGTACCGGATTAGAACGCCTTGCCGTAACCATTCCATTAAGCGTGCCGGCGCGGCAGCAGCGCTAACCGCTCATTAACCTCCGGACGAGCGTAGCCGTATCGCAGGATCACCCGCCTTTGGCGCGCGCAAGCGCATCGGGCGTGTCGATATCGAGGAAGATGGCGTCGCTCGCGAGGTCCACTTCCGCAACTTCGCTTGCGCTGGCGGCGATGATATGACGCGCGCCGGTATCGCCCTCGATTTCCATCAGCTCCTTGAAGTAGGCCTGCGCGAAGAGCACCGGATTGCCCCGCTTGCCGAGGTGGACGGGCACGACGATCCCTCGCCCTTCCTTCGGCGAGAAGGCCGCAATCAGCCGATCGATGTGGCGCGCCTCGATGCGGGGCATGTCGCCAAGCGTGACAATCGCGCCGTCGGCGTCGGCCGGCACTGCAGACAACCCCGCCTTGAGCGACGTGCTGAGGCCGCCCGCATAGTCCGGATTGTGGATGATCCGCACATCGAGCCCGGCGAGTGCCGCGCGCACGGCTTCCGCCTCGTGCCCTGTCACCACGATCACCGGCGAGGCACGGCTGGCGAGCGCCGCGCGCACGCTGCGCACGACCAGCGGAACCCCGTCGAGTTCTTCGAGCAGCTTGTTGCGGGCGCCGTACCGCGTCGACCGGCCCGCCGCGAGAACGATGGCGGCGATGCGCGGCGCCCGGCGCTGCGCGCCGCTGTCGACCACCTCATCCTCCTTTGGCGGCAGTTCGCGCGGCTGCGGGCGTGTCACGATCTCCTTGAGGAGCCCGCCGAGCCCCATCGACGCGACATCCTCGGACGACACTGCAACGCCCGCGAGGCGCCGCTCGAGAATCCAGTCGAAACCGTTGATTTTCGGCGAGGCGGCGCAGCTCGGCGCGCCGATGACGTCAGTGCCGCCGAGATGCCCGAGCAGCATCAGGTTGCCGGGATCAACCGGCATCCCAAGCCGCTCGATGGCACCGCCTGCCGCGACGAGGCCGGCCGGGATGACATCGTGGCGATCGACGATCGCGGACGCGGCAAAGACGATGATCGGATCGAGCCCGTCCTTCGACATCCGCGCAATCGCAGCAGCGACGGAATCGGGCTCGTGCGCCACCGTATCGACGGCGCCGATGCGGCTGCCGAGTGCTTCGAGGCGCTGCGCAATCGCGCGGCGGCGTTTTTCGAGAATGCTGGTGCGTGTTCCCGCCAGACGCGTCAGTACGAGGCCCGCGCTCGCCTGCCGGAACGGCCGCACATGGATGAGGCCGCCACCATCGCGTGCGAGCGCCTCGGCCGCCGCCACAACGGACTCCGGCAGCGCGAACGTGATGACCTTGACCGTCGCGATCATCTGCCCGCGCGTGACGCGCTCGAACGCGGACACCGTCGCGACCGTCAATCCCTCGTCGAGACCGTTGAGACGACGCAGACGCGCCGCATCGATCTCCACGAGACCACTGGCGTCGGCATAGAGGTTGGCGCGGCCGGTGAACGGCTCGGCGACGTGCATCGCCCCACCTTCGAGCGCCGTCGCGACACGCGCCGCTGCGGCATCCTCGCCAACATCTCCCGCTTCGAGCAGCGCCGCCGTTACGGTCTCGATTCCCCCGGCGGTGAGGCGCGCGATCTCGTCGGCGCCGAGCACGCGCCCCTTCTTGATCGTACCGGACGGCGTCGCCACCGAATGGGCAAGGATTGCGCCCATTGCGGACGGCAGCAGCACCTGCTCGAACTTCATTGCATCTCGCTCAAGGCTGCACTCCGCCGTCCGTCATTCCTACATCGTTGCGCCGAGGACCCAGGGCACGAACTCGGCATCGCCATAGCCGAGCAGCTCGGATTTCGACTTCTCACCCGACGCCACGCGCAGGACATGATCGAAGATCTCTTTGCCCTTTTCGGCAATGGGAACACCATCGATAATATCGCCGCAGTTGATATCCATGTCGTCGAGCATCTGCTGGTAGATCGCGGTGTTGGTCGCAAGCTTGATCGACGGCGTCGGCTTGCAGCCATAGGCCGAGCCGCGCCCCGTCGTGAAGCACAGCACATTGCAGCCGCCCGCAACCTGGCCCGTCGCCGCCACCGGATCATAGCCGGGCGTGTCCATATAGACGAAGCCCTTCTCGGTGATTGGTTCGGCGTAGCGGTAAACGGCCGACATCGTTCGCGTGCCGCCCTTGGCCGCCGCCCCGAGCGACTTCTCGAGGATCGTCGTCAGGCCGCCCGCCTTGTTGCCGGGCGAGGGATTGTTGTCCATCGAGCCGTCGTTCTTGGCGCAGTAGTGCTGCCACCACTTGATGATGTCGACCAGCTTCTCGCCAACCTCGCGGGTCGCCGCGCGGCGCGTCAGCAGATGCTCGGCGCCGTAGATCTCGGGCGTCTCCGACAGCACCGCAGTGCCGCCATGCTCGACCAGCATATCGACCGCGGCGCCGAGTGCGACGTTGGCCGTGATGCCCGAGTAGCCGTCCGAACCACCACATTGCAGCGCCAGCGTCAGCTCCGATGCGGGCATGGTCTCGCGGCGCGCCGCATTGACCTTCGGCAGCATCTCGCGGATCGCATCGACGCCCGCGGCAACAGTCTTCTTCGTGCCGCCCACTTCCTGGATCGTGAAGGTGCGGAAGGTATCGCTCTCGGTGATGCCGCACTGCTCCATGAAGGTCTTGATCTGGAAGCCCTCGCAGCCGAGACCGACCATGACGACGCCGCCCATGTTGGGGTTCGCCGCGTAGCCCCACTGCGTCCGCTTCAAGACCTCGTAACCCTCGCCCTTGATGTCGAGCGCGCAGCCTGTGCCGTGCACCAGCGGAATGACGCCGTCGATGTTGGGATATTGGTCGAGGATGCCGGACTGCTCGATCTCCCTGGCCATGAAGCGCGCGACGCTCGCGGAGCAGTTCACACTCGTCAACACGCCGATGTAGTTGCGCGTGCCCACCTTGCCGTTGGTGCGGCGATAGCCTTCGAATGTGGCGCGCGCTTCGAGCGGGAG
>CAZKZT010000286.1:0-5162 GCA_964557265.1 uncultured Hyphomicrobium sp. | reverse complement strand
GCTTCGGCGCGACGGCAGGGCGGGCCGAAGCCTGCGCCGCCCGCCACTGAGGAGGTCCAAGTCGTACCGTCTCCGGCGACGCTGGAGCGCGGGCGGATGGGCCTCGGCGTCACCCATGTCGACCCGTTGCGCGCCGGCATCGATCCACGCGATCCGGCAGCGCCAGCGATCCTTCGCGGGCCGCCGCAGCCCGCACCGGTCGCGACAGCGCGTGCGACCAACGCGACGCCCACCACGATCGACGTGCCGCCTTCTTCATCGCGACGCGCTGCGCCGCGTGTCGTCGCAGGCCCGCCTGCGCAGACCGCCAAGCAGAAACGCCGCGCGTGGCAGCGGACGATCTTCAACGACATGCAGCGGAACGGGCCGTAGGAGTGCCGGGCTGCAACGGGTGTTGCAGCCCCTCCATCCGTCATCCCTCACGCCGAACGACAACCCGCGTCGATGCGCCCAATCGCCAGCATTTTAGTAGATCTGGCGCGAAATGATGCGCCATCCGGTATCGTTTACGACCGTTAATCACTGCCAGCCCCACGGCGACGCGGTATCATCCGCACGTTGTCAAACGGGGGAACTCGAAATGGTTCGTCATTGGAGCCCATGGGATAACCAGCTTTTACGAGTCCTGCGCGGCGAGTTCAGATTGCATTCGCCGACGCTCCTATTTCGCCCCGGCCCTGAGGGTGGCGTCGCGGTGTTCAATCGTGAGCGCGCGCTGGGCTTATGGGTGGCGACCGGGCGGCACACCTACAGCTACCTGCCCAAGGATCAGGTCGATGCCGGATCGCCGCCGTGCGACATCATGGACATCATACCGCTCCACTATGAGATGTTTTCCGATCTCCTCGACGCACCGGACGGGACATCGGTCTGACGGCGCCGGCCTCGCATATACGGCGACTATCCCGTCGAGGCCGCTTGAAGCGCCCTGACCGCACCGCTATAAACCGCGCCAGATCTCATCCCGCAACGCAACAGACTGGAGCCGTTTCATGGCGATCGAGCGCACTTTTTCCATTATCAAGCCGGACGCGACGGCCCGCAACCTCACGGGCGCCATCAACGCCGTGATCGAAAAGGCCGGCCTGCGCATCGTCGGCCAGAAGCGTGTCCGCTGGACCACGGAACAGGCCGGCACCTTCTACGAAGAGCACAAGGCGCGCCCGTTCTACGGCGAACTCGTCACGTTCATGACGTCCGAGCCGATCGTGCTGCAGGTCCTCGAAGGCGAGAACGCCATCGCCAAGTATCGTGAAATCATGGGCGCGACCGACCCGGCCGAAGCCGCGGAAGGCACGATCCGCAAGCTGTTCGCCAAGTCGAAGGGCGAGAACTCGACCCACGGTTCGGACAGCCCGGCCGCCGCTGCACGCGAGATCGCCCTGAACTTCAAGCCGGAAGAAATCGTCGGCTGAGCGGCTACCGCCACGTCACCGTCGATCCGACCATAAAGGGCAGACAGCCTGCACTGTGGCCGCCCCTTTGAAAGGAATGCCACCGTGCGGATTGCCTGCCTGCATACGGCGGAGTCCAACATCGCGGTTTTTGAAGCGGCGGCGCGGGAGCTTGGTCTCCCTGAGGGCACGCTTTGCCACCGGGTGCGCGCTGATCTTCTCGCCGCCGCAGAGACCGCTGGCGCGCTCACGAGCGAAATAGCCGCTCGCACCAGCGACGAGTTGGCCGCACTGGCCCGCGATGCGGAAGCCGTTGTCCTGACCTGTTCGACACTCGGGCCCGCCGTCGAAAGATTGGCCGGCGCCGGAACGCCGATCCTGAGAGTCGATGCTGCCCTTGCGGAAGAGGCCGTATCCGCTGGCGGCCGTGTTGTCGCACTTTGCGCCGTGGAAACGACGCTCGAACCGACCGCACATCTCTTCGATCGGGCAGCGTCGGCGACTGGCGCTTCAGTTGAAGTCCGTCTCGTCGAAGGCGCTTGGGGGTTGTTCAAGTCAGGCAACCATTCGGGCTACCTGGCGTCCATCGCACGGGCCGCGGAGCGTGCCTACGATGAGGGCGCAACGGTCGTCGCGCTGGCGCAGGCGTCCATGGCGGGCGCGGCCAAGCTGGTCGAAAGAGGCGCTCGACCCCTGTGCAGCCCGGCTACGGGATTGTCAGCGGCTGCAGCGCTTTTTTCGGAGTTGCACGCCATCGCGCCACGACATCGGCGCGCATAGGGCTCCGCTCAATCCTTGCGGGTGCCGAGGCCCATCTTCTTCGCGAGCTGCGAGCGCGCAGCAGCGTAGTTCGGCGCGACCATCGGATAGTCGTTCGGCAGTTTCCACTTGGCGCGGTATTCCTCGGGCGACAATTTGTAATGCGTCCGCAGATGGCGCTTCAGCGACTTGAACCGCTTTCCGTCTTCCAGGCAGATGATGTAGTCAGGCGTGACTGAACGCTTGACCGCGATCGCGGGCTTCAGTTCCTCGCTGTCGATCACCGGCTCATGGCTGGAAGCCCGGTTCAGCGCGTCGTGGACGTCTCGGATCAGCGCTGGAAGATCGGAAGCAACGACCGTGTTGTTGCTGACATATGCAGAGACAATTTCGGCAGTCAGCTCGACCAGATGACTTCCGCCAGAGTTTTCCATCAGGTCTTGTCTCCTTTGACAGCCGTTGCTGGGCACGGTGTCAGTCACACTGAAAAAGCGATGCGGCGGCCAATGAGAACTGACCGATTGTTTGAAGTCCCGGCCGAGAGATCGCCAATACTCCACTTCCATCGGAATGGCAATTTCTGATCAGGTTATAGTAAAAGCTGTATTGGCGCCAATATCCTCTAGTTTGATTGCTGAATTTTCCACCACCAATCCGGCAAGCAACAACGACACTTGCTTGCACCGGCAGTTGATGCGTGCCCGTTGGGGCGCTCCGTCAACGTACAAAAGTGGACCCATTCCGGCCGCTGACCAGAAGACGGACCGGGTCCATCTGCTCATCCAGCCGGCGTGCAGCCACGATCGCCATGGCGTATAAGCCATTCGCAAGACGCATGACGCCACGCCCGCTTGCGGTGGCCGCTGCCCATCGGCGCCCTTCGTGCGCCAGGAGAAACCGAATGTCCGCCCCCTCTGAAAAGACCTCCGCCGTCCAGCTTTCGCCACCACGCGCCGAGCCGCGCCCCGTCGTCACCCGCCATCACGGCGTCGAGCTCGTCGACGAGTACGCCTGGCTGCGCGCCGACAACTGGCAGGAGGTCATGCGCGATCCGGCGGTGCTCGACCCCGCGATCCGTGCCTACCTCGAAGCTGAGAATGCCTACACGACGCAGCAGCTGGCCGACACGGCAGCGCTACAGGAAAAATTGTTCGCGGAAATGAAGGGGCGCATCAAGGAGGACGACAGCTCGGTGCCGTCACCGGATGGGCCCTTCGAGTATGCGTCGAGCTACATCACCGGCGGACAGTATCCGCGGGTCGTGCGTCGGCCGCGCGGCGCGACCGATGACAGCAGCGAACAGATCCTGCTCGACGGCAATCTCGAAGCGCAAGGCAAGCCGTACTGGTCACTCGGCGGTGCTGCGCACAACCATGGTCACAGCCTCCTCGCCTACGCCGTCGACGACAAGGGCTCAGAGTACTACCTGCTGAAGTTCCGCGATCTCGCGACCGGCAAGGACCTCGACGACGTCATTCCCGATACCAGCGGCGGTTGCGTCTGGGCCAAGGACGACAAGACGCTCTTCTACGTTCGCCTCGACGACAACCATCGGCCGTTGCACGTCTATCGTCACATCCTCGGTACGCCCGTGAGTGACGACGTCCTTGTCTACGAAGAACACGACAAAGGCTACTACGTCGGCATCGGCGACACCCAATCGGAACGCTACATCGTCATCGACGCGCACGACCATCAGACCAACGAGGTGCGTCTGATCGATGCGTACGACCCAACCGGTCCGATGCGCCTCGTGAGCGCACGCCAGTTCGGCCACGAGTATTCCGTCGACCATCACGGCGACGACCTCATCATCATGACAAACTCAGGCGGCGCGGAAGACTTCCGCATCTGCACGGCGCCGGTCTCGGCGCCGGAACAAGCCAACTGGCGCGAGATCATTGCGCACAAGCCGGGCCGCTTGATCATCGACATCGCTGCATTCGCCGGACATCTCGCGCGCCTGGAGCGTGAAGGCGGCTTGCCGCGCATCGTTATCCGCCGTTTCGATACGGGCGCCGAACACGCCATCGCATTCGATGAGGAGGCGTACAGCCTCGGCATGTCGTCGGGATATGAGTATGATACGACGATGCTGCGCTTCACGTATTCGTCGATGACGACACCGGCACAGGTGTTCGACTACGACATGGAGACGCGCGCACGCACCCTGCGCAAGACGCAGGAGGTGCCGAGCGGACACAACATCGCCGATTACGTCACGCGACGCATCGAGGCTCCCGCGGCCGATGGCGAAACGGTGCCGATCTCCGTGCTCTATCACAAGGACACACCGCTCGACGGTTCGGCGCCGCTGTTCCTGTACGGCTACGGCTCTTATGGCATTTCGATTCCGGCAAGCTTCTCGACGACGCGGCTGTCACTCGTCGACCGCGGTTTCATCTTCGCCATCGCCCACATCCGCGGCGGCAAGGACAAGGGCTATCGCTGGTACACCGGCGGCAAGCTCGAAACCAAGATGAACACCTTCACCGACTTCGTCGCGGCCGGTGAGCATCTGGCCAGCATCGGCTGGACGAAGCGCGGCCGCATCGTCGCCAACGGCGGCTCGGCGGGCGGGATGCTGATGGGCGTGGTCGCGAACCTCGCGCCGGACCTCTTCCTCGGCATCATCGCCGACGTGCCGTTCGTCGACGTGCTCAACACGATGCTCGACGAGACACTGCCGCTGACACCCCCCGAATGGCCCGAGTGGGGTGATCCGATACGCTCGGCCGAAGCGTTCGCGCAGATCCGCAGCTACAGCCCTTACGACAACGTCGAAGCCAAGCCCTATCCGCATATCTTCGCGTACGGCGGACTGACAGACCCGCGGGTCACCTACTGGGAGCCCGCGAAGTGGATTGCACGCCTGAGGGCGCGCAACACCTCGAGCAACCTCGTGCTGCTGAAGACGAACATGGAGGCCGGCCACGGCGGCGCATCAGGCCGCTTCGAGGCGCTGAAAGAAATCGCACTCGACTATGCCTTCGCGCTGAAGATCGCGGA
>CAZKZT010000285.1:0-5178 GCA_964557265.1 uncultured Hyphomicrobium sp. | reverse complement strand
AAGCCCGACCAGTGCGGGGGGCGCGGGATCTCGCCGATCGCGTACTTCGCCGTGACGACCGCGACCGCCTTCTCCAGCGCGAAGCGGCTTTCGAGCGGTCGCGACTGCGCGCTCGCCCATGCGCCGAGCCGGCTGCCACGTGCGCGCGAAGCATAGTAGGCGTCCGCCTCGGCATCATCGACGACCGAGATCAGGCCGCGCACCCGGATCTGCCGGCGCAGGCTCTTCCAATGAAAACACAGCGCCGCCTTGCGTGCCGCCAGCAGCTCGCGCCCCTTCGCGCTCTCGAAGTTCGTGTAGAAGACGAAGCCGCGGTCTGTTGTATCCGCGCCATCGACGCCTTTCAGCAGCACCATGCGCACATTGGGCAGGCCATCCGGATCGACGGTCGCCAGCGCCATCGCGTTGGGATCGTTCGGCTCGCTCTTTTCGGCATCACCTAACCAGGCTGAAAACAGCGCGAACGGCTCGTCGACGGCTGTGAAATCACCTGCCGCGGCCGCAGTCTCATTCTTCGTTTCCGACATCGCTCAACTCACCCATCCGCCAACCGTGGCCCATCCGCAACGATCTCCACGGCAAAGACGATACTGCCGTCAACGCCGCCTTAACCAGAACACGTCACTCTGTCACACGTTCTGCCCGTATTCGCGGATCGCCTGCGTAACCTCTAGTCGAGTTCTGTACCATGCGTCCATTCCCTGGCCAGATCGCGCTCGCGCTGGCATTTGCTTCGGGCCTCATGATCGGCTCCGTCCTGATCATCGCACCAAGCCTCGTCCACGCCACCGATCCGGCACCCGAACCGACGCAGTTCTCGGCGCCGCTGAAGTCCCCCGACACGCAGACGTGCACCTGCTCCGGCACACCAGAGAACACGACACCGTCGCCACGGCCGCGGCTGGCGGCGGCCGCGCCGCCCCTCGACAAGCACGATGAGACGGCGACGCTCGAAGCCGTGCACATGGCCCTCAGCGAAACCGGTGACGGCGCCTCGTACGTGTGGCATCGCCGCGGCGGCAAGATTTCCGGCATCATCAACCCGACCAGCTCATTCAAGGATGCCGAAGGCCGCGTCTGCCGCCACCTCGTCATGACGCTCACCGCCGGCGAGCGCTCCGCCCGCACCGAAGGCATCGCCTGCCGCATGGCCGACCGCTCCTGGCGCCTCGAAGGCTAAAGACCTCCGCACGTCAGATCCGCACCCGTGTGCTGGCGACGCAACCCCATTCGGTGATATCGCGAGCGCAACGAAGGTACGCGGAGGCATTCAAGTGTCGATCGGCCTGTGGGCACTATTCACCGTCCTGGCTGCGGGCGGGCAAACGCTGCGCAACGCGATGCAGAGAGAACTGACCGCCACGCTCGGCACGGTCGGCGCTACGCACGTGCGCTTCCTCTTCGGCTTGCCCTTCGCGCTTCTGTTCCTGACCGGCATTCTCCTCGCGACCGGAGAACGCTTGCCGCCGCTCAACGCAAACATGCTGGCCTGGACCGCCGTCGGTGCCGCGACCCAGATTGCGGCGACCGCGATGCTTCTGGCGGCGATGAAACAGAAATCGTTCGTCGTCACGACGGCGCTGATCAAGATCGAGCCGGTGCACGTGGCGCTGTTCGGCCTCGTCTTCCTCGGCGATGCGCTGAGCTGGCCACTGGTGATCGCAATCCTCGTCGCATGCACCGGCGTGCTCATCATGTCGTGGCCGAAAGAGCAGCTTGCCGGTGCCGCATCGGATGGCGGCATGCAGCCGATTCTGCTCGGTCTCGCTGCCGGTGCCATGTTCGGCGTTTCCGCGATCGGCTACCGCGGTGGCATCCTCGCGCTCGCGCATCCGAACTTCGTGGTTGCCGCAAGCACGACGCTATCGGTCGGGCTGATCATGCAAACCGTGGCGCTCACCGCCTACCTCTGGCTGTTCGAGCGCGAGCGGCTGTTCGATATCTTCCGCGCCTGGCGCCCATCGGTCGTCGCGGGATTCATGGGCGCGTTCGCCTCCCAGATGTGGTTCCTCGCCTTCGCCCTGGAGAGCGCGGCCAAGGTCCGCACGCTGGCATTGGTGGAGATTTTCTTCGCCCAGATCGTCTCGCGCAGCATGTTCAAGCAAGGCCTCGCCTCACGCGAGGGCCTCGGCATCGCGCTGATCGCGATCGGTGTGGTGATCTTGCTGAACGTGTAAGGCGGGGCGGGCGCGTGTCGCCGAAAGCGTACGCGCCCGCGGAAAATCAAGGTGTCGCCAGATTCACGGTCACGTTCTTCTTCACCGTGAAGCTATCCAGCATCCCTTCGAGCGAGAACTCGCGGCCGATGCCGCTCTGCTTCACGCCGCCGTAGGAATGACCGGGCAACTGGCCGAGACCCTGGTTGATCTGCACCCAACCGGCTTCGAGCGCGTGCGCGGTGCGCAATGCGCGGCCGATATCCTTCGTCCACACGTAGCCCGCAAGACCATAGTGGGTGTCGTTGGCCATGCGGATCGCTTCCTGCTCGTCGGTCCACTTGATGGCGACGAGGACGGGGCCGAAGATCTCCTCCTTGGCGAGGCGCCAGTCATTGGCCTCATGGGCGAACAGTGTCGGCACGGCGAAGAAGCCTTGCGACAGCGGCCCTTCCTTGGGCGGCAGGCCGCCGAAGCGCAGCGTCGCGCCCGGCTGCTTGAGGCCATCCTCGACGTAGCCGCAGACCTTCCGGAACTGCTTCTCGTTGATGATCGCGCCCATGTCGGTCGCTTCATCGAGCGGGTCGCCGATCTTGAGCTTCGACGCCTTGGCCGCCAGCTTGTCCAGGAAGCTGTCGAAGATGTCGGCGTGCAGGAACATGCGCGAGCCGGCGGTGCATGACTGGCTCTGACGGGTGAAGCGCATCGCCGAAATGATGCCGTCGACGACCCAGTCCTCGTTCGCATCGGGATAGACGATCGACGGGCTTTTGCCGCCAAGCTCCAGCGACACCGGCACGATGCGCTCCGACGCCGCCTTCATCACCAGCTTGCCGACTTCGGTCGAGCCGGTGAACGAAAGCTTGCGCACGCCGGGATGCGCCGAGAGCGCCGCGCCGACTTCCGTGCCATAGCCGGTGATAACGTTGAGCACCCCCTTCGGCAGGAACTCCTGACAGATGCGCGCGACCCACAGGATGCCGAGCGGCGCATCCTCTGCAGCCTTCAGCACCAGCGTATTGCCGGCGCACAGCGCAGGCGCGATCTTGAGCGAGCCGAGCAGCACCGGCGCATTCCACGGGATGATGGCACCGACGACGCCGATCGGTTCGCGGCGCGTGTAGCTGAGCACATGCTCGCCAAACGGGATCGTCTCACCCTTGAGCTCGCTGGCGAGGCCGCCGAAATAGCGGAAGATTTCGGCTACGCCCTTGGCCTCGGGACGCGCCTGCGTCTTGATGGCGTTGCCGGTCTCCTCCGCAACGATCTTTGCAAGCTCCTCGACCCGCGCTTCAATGACGTCCGCGATGCGTGTCAGAAGGCGGCCGCGGTCCCGCGGCGGCACGCGCATCCATGCCGGGAAGGCGGCCGTCGCAGCCTTGACCGCGGTGTCGATGTCCTCGGCCGTGCCGCGGGGCACGCTGGCGATCGGCTGGCGGTTGGCGGGATTGATGACGGTGATCGTTTCTTTGGCGCGGCCATCGCCCCACACGCCGTCGATCAACATGGCCTCGTGGCGGGTGGCGGACGAACTCTTGCTCGTTGCTGCAGCCATTGCGGTATCCTCCGTTGCGGGTTTCGGGGAGCGTGTTCAGTCCAGCCTGCGGGCCTCTGATGGCAGCAGATGCGGCACGCCGTTCTTGATCGGGTAAGCGAGGCGGGCCGCGCGACTGATAAGCTCCTGGTTCTTCGCGTCGTAGTCGAGCGAGGTCTTGGTCAGCGGGCACACGAGCAGCTCGAGAAAGCGCGGGGCTGTGCGCTCCACATCCTTTTCTTTCTCGTCAGGCGTGCGATCTCCGTTCCGGTCACTCATCGTGTGTGTCTCCAGACGACCCGCTACTGCAGGCGCGGGCCGGGTTTGGCGGCGCCGCCCGCGAGTTCGATTTCAGCGAGCGCGATCAGCGCCCGTGCGCGTTCGGCCACGGTGACGGCTTCGAGCAGCGCCTGTTTCTCGGACGATGCGAATGGCCCCGCGAGCGCGAGACCGTTGACCAGTTCCTCGTCGCCCGATTTCTCAATGGCCTCCCAGTCGGCCTTGAGATTGCGTGCATCGAGATAGCGCCGCAGCACCGCCAGGAGTTCCGCCCGTGGCACGTCTTCGCCGCCAGAAAGAAGTCCGAGGTCGAGGCCGAAGCGGCCGTATGACACTTCCAGCGTGCGGTAGGGATCGTCGGTCGCGACCTCGCCTCGTACATCGAAGCGGCAGACGCCAGCCAATGTGACCAGGATGCGGCCGTCCGCTTGCTCCTGGAACGCCACCAGCCGCGCGGCGCAGCCGATCGCCTGTAGCGGCGCTGCGCGCTCCGCCGGCGAACCGGTAGCGCCCCCCTCGCCGACCGGCTGGATCATGCCGATCAGCCGGTCGCCGCGCAGGACGTCGTCGATGAGCGTCAGATAGCGCGGTTCGAAGATGTTGAGCGGCAGCGACGTATGCGGCAGCACGATGACGCCGCGCAGCGGAAACACCGGGAGTTGCGCGGGCAGATCCGACGGTGACCGGTATCGCTCCAGAGACTTCACGCGGGGAATCCTCCGGATGGCACGCGGTTCACGAGAACATCAATGACGAGAGGCGGCGGCGGCCATCGAGCGTCGCGGGGTCCTTCGGTCCCCAGGCTTCGAACAGCTCGACAAGCTGCTTGCGCGCCGCTTCGTCATTCCATTTGCGGTCGCGGCGGAAGCTCTCGAGAAGCTGCGTGACCGCCTCTTCCTTCTTGTCGCTTGCGACGAACGCGGTCGCGAGGTCGAGGCGTGCCTGATGGTCGGCTGGATTGGCATCAACCTTGGCTTGCAGCTCGCCGAGGTTGCCCGCGCCTTCGCTGCGCTTGGCGAGCGCGACGGCGGCGCGCACGCTGGCGAGTGCGGGCGCATCGCGCTTCTCCGGCGGCGCCAGCTCCAGCGTCTGCTCGGCGCGCTCGAGGTCGCCGGTCTTGAGGTAGCAGCGCGCGAGACCGGCGAGCGCCTTGACGTTGTCGGCTTCCTCCTGGAGGACGGTCGCGAAGATCTCGGCCGCCGTCTGCAG
>CAZKZT010000284.1:332-5189 GCA_964557265.1 uncultured Hyphomicrobium sp. | reverse complement strand
CAGCGCCAGTGGCGGCCCCGAAAGTCGACGCGCCGAAAGCGGAGGCCGCTCCGGCGGCCTTGGTGCCCGCGCCAGCACCTGCCGGTCCGGCCGCTGCTGCACCGGGCGCGTCGCGCACTATGGACGAGACGGTGGTCGAATTGCTGAGGCCGCTGTTGCGCGACTGGCTCGACAAGAACATGCCACGGCTGATCGAGCCGGCCCTCAAGGCCGAGATGGAGGCGCTGCGCTCCAAGCTCGACGAGAAATCGAAGTCGTGACCGCGCGCCGGAGGCGTGCATGAACGTCGACGGTAGACCCACACGGACGATATGGCTCTCGGCTGACGGCTGGTCGGTCGAGATCATCGATCAGACGCAATTTCCGCACGCCTTCGAGACGGTGCGGCTGCGTTCGATGGATGACGTTGCGCAGGCCATCCGGGACATGCAGGTGCGCGGCGCACCACTGATTGGAGCGACCGCAGCCTACGGTTTGGCGCTGGCGATGCGGGCGGACTCTCGAGACGCGCATCTCGATGCCGCGTACGCAACGCTCATCGCGACCCGGCCGACGGCGGTCAATCTGCGTTGGGCGCTGGACCGTGTAATGGGTGTGGTCCGGAAAGCCTCATTCCGTGAGCGCGCCGCGGCCGCTTATGCCGAAGCCGCGCGCATCGCCGACGAGGACGTCGAGACGAACAGGGCGATCGGCAATTTCGGCTTCGATTTGATCCGCCAGATGGCGCGCTTGAAGGCGGGCCTGCCGGTTCACATCCTCACGCACTGCAACGCCGGATGGCTGGCGACGGTCGATATCGGCACGGCCACGGCGCCGATCTATACGGCGCATGATGCGGGCATTCCGCTCCATGTCTGGGTCGACGAGACGCGGCCGCGCAATCAGGGCGCATCGCTGACGGCGTGGGAACTTGGCCGCCACGGCGTGCCGCACACTGTCATCGTCGACAACGCGGGCGGGCATCTCATGCAGCGCGGCGACGTCGACATGGTGATCGTCGGCAGCGATCGCACCACCGCGATGGGCGATGTCTGCAACAAGATCGGCACGTATCTGAAAGCGCTCGCGGCGCGTGACAATGGCGTGCCGTTCTACGTCGCGCTGCCGTCGTCGACGATCGACTTCACGCTCGGCGATGGTCTTGCCGGCATCCCGATCGAGGAACGCGCCGGCGACGAAGTGTCGACGATCACTGGCTTGACCGACGATGGCCGCATCGAGCGCGTGCGCATCGTGCCGGCGGGCAGCGACGTTACGAACTACGCTTTCGATGTGACGCCTGCGCGGCTCGTCACCGGCCTCATCACCGAGCGCGGTGTGATCCGTGCGACGCGCGAGGCGATTGCATCCGCATTTCCGGAGCGCGCCGCCTCGGCTTGAGCGTTCTCACGCGCCGTGCGATTCGAACAGCAGGCCGGTCAGTTCGGCACCCTGCTCGCTCGCGAGGTAGAGCGCGAGGCTCGCCATGTCCGGTTCGCCGCTGATGCCGCTGTGAGCGGCCATCGAGCTCAGCGTGGCGGGCGCGATTGCATTGATCTTGATGCCATGCGGCGCCCATTCCTGCGCTTCGTTGCGGGTCAGGTTGGCGAGGGCGGTGCGGGTCAGCGCGCCGACGATGCGGTGGGCCGCAGTCGGGCGGCGCGGCAAAGTGGCGATGGTGAGAATGAGCCCTTCGGTCATCGTCAGGCGCATGCGATTGGTTGCGATCTTGGTGATCAGGCACGCGGCCGACAGCGCCTGGCTCACCGCGTCTTCAACGTCGGTCTCGCGGGCGGATGCGCCGCCTTTCGGCTCGGGCACAGTCGTGAGATTGATGACGACATCGACGCCGCCGAACGCTTGCACGGCCTGACGCGCCAGCTTGACCGCCGCATCGGTCGCGCCGATCGGGCCATCGAAAAGTTTCACGTCGAGGGCGCCTTCCGCGACGATCGCGCCGAGGACGGCCATCTCCGGCGTCAGCTCGTTGACATGGAGAACGAGGCGGGTGCGCTGCTCGGCAAACGCGCGGGCGATGTCGATGCCCTGCTCGTTGTCGATCCCGGTAATCAAGACACGCTTTCCGAGGAGATCAGGATAGGTACTCTCAAGCTCGATACCGTCGAGCGTGCTCATCAACATAGTGCTGTCTCCTCGAATACCTGGGTGCCAACCGGGGCACCGACGCAACTGAGCCGATTCGCTCCTAACGGTTTCCTAAAGGCCCTCCGATTCGGCGTGCTGCGCGGCGCGATTGGGGCGGGCCACGGGCGAAGATGTGACGCCGTTGATTCTCAAGGAGACTCCTTTTTTTTGAAGCTGTGGGTTCCTTCGGTCACACCGAGCGCATCGGCCAATCGGACTTTTGCCGATCCGGGCTTAAGGGGTTTGGGCTGTGAAGCGTCCGGCGCCCAGGCCGTCAGCGTGACACATTCGAACGTCGCGACGATGCCGCCTTTCGGCGCTGGATGCCGGTCGGCGTAGATCTCGGAAGCGCGGGCGAGAACGCGCCGCGTCAACGGTTTGCGATAGGGGGCGGCGAGCGCGTTGGTCGCTCCCATGGCGCGGAGATCGTGCATCAGCGCGATCGGATGAGGATAGGTGACGCGGACGGTATCGGCGTCGGCGACGGGGAGCGCGAAGCCGGCCCGCTGCAGCAGCCCGCCGAGGGTGCGGACATCCGCTAATGGGGCGACTCGGGGTGTGGCGCCGCCTTCGACCTCGGATTCGGCGATGAGGAGGGCCTCGCTCAGTTCGGAGAGCGATCCGGCGCCGAGCAGGGTTGCGAGGAACAGCCCGTCGCCCTTGAGCACGTGGCGGATCTGGACCAGGGCGCCGGGAAGGTCGTTGACGAGATGGAGCGCGAGGCCACTGACGACGAGGTCGAGCGTTGCCGGGCCGAAGGGGATCAGTTCCTCGTCGGCGCCGAGGTGAGGGCCGTCGCACAGCGCCAGCATGGCGGCCGAGGGGTCTGCGTCGATCATCACGCCGACCCGGTCGAGTTGGCGCAGCCGGCGGCTCAGCGCGCCGTTGTGGGCGCCGAGATTGAGCGCCACGGGAAACTGGCGGCGCATGATGCTCAGGCGGTCGGCCATGTCTTCGGCGACGTGGCGGAGAAGAAAATCGGCGCTTGGGGCCGCGGGATCGATGGCCGCGCGCGTCGCGGCGCGGCTGCGGCGCCGGGTCAGCAGCGTGCGATCGAAGATGTGCGGTTGTGCCGTCATACGAACTGAAACCTCAACGCGACGCCGGATTCACTATAGCGGCAGGGAGGCGCTCCGGATCGCTTCCTCACACATTGCCACGAAATAAACATCGTATAGTTTAACTCTGCTGCTTGAGACTCGCTGACGCGGGTCAGCCGATTCGCTCTGTATACTCCCCACACGTCTGCCACGCCTTTCCGCCGATGGAGCCCGACGGGCCATGGACCTCCTAGCCTTCATATTTGCGATCGTCGCCCTCGTCTCGCTCCGCTCTATGAGCAAACGGCAGCAGGCGCTCGAAAAGCGTCTCGACGATACCGCGGCAACGCTGGCGGGCCTGCGCGCGGCGCTCGGTCGAGACGTGCCGGATGCGCCGACGGTCGACGACGTGGCGCCAATCGCGCTGCCACCACCGGTACGCGACACATCCGTGCCGCCGACGCCACAGTCCGATGAGCCCGAGCCTGCGCCGGACGAGCCCGCTTTGGATCTGGCTGCCGCTGCCGGGGCACCGGCGAAGTCGCTCGAGGAACGTCTCGGCACACGATGGGCGGTGTGGGTCGGCGGCCTCGCGCTTGCGCTCGGCGGCATCATGATGGTCCGCTACTCGATCGAGCAGGGCATTTTCGGCCCGGGCGCGCGGATTGTCCTCGGCCTGCTGCTGGCGGCCGCGATGATCGGCGCGGGCGAATGGCTGCGGCGCGGCGAGCGCGGCATCGTCGTGCCGGGTCTCGAGACGGCGCACATTCCGAGCATTCTGACCGCAGCCGGCACCGTCACCGCATTTGGTACCGTCTACGCGGCGCACGCGCTCTACGCGTTCATCGGGCCGGCCTTCGCGTTCATCCTGCTCGGCGTGATTGGCGTCGCGACCATGTTCGCCGCCGCGCTGCATGGACCGATGCTGGCCGGGCTCGGCCTCGCTGGCGCCTACGTGGCACCGCTGCTGGTGAGCTCAAACGAGCCGAACCCTTGGCCGGTCGTCCTCTACCTCGCGGTCGTCGCAGCGGCGGCGTATGGGCTCGCGCGGCTCCGGCATTGGCTGTGGCTCGCCGCATTCGCGGTCGGCGGCGCGTTCCTGTGGGGGATGCCGTACCTCGATTTCGCAGCCCGCGGCGCGGCCGACTGGACGTTCGCCGGTTACATGCACGTGCTCCTGCAACTCGCTCTCGCCGCCGGGTTCATCGCGGTCGAGCCGCACCTCGGCACGAAGGACGAGGATGCGGCGCCGGATCGGATCGCGGGTGGCGCGCTCCTCGCGATGGCGGTGCTCGCGGTCGCGATGCTGTCGGACGCCAAGCCGGAACTCGGCGGCTGGGTGCCGTTCGCGACGGCCGTGTCGGCCTTGCTGCTCGGTGCCGCGTGGCTCAGCCCGCCCGCCGCCTATGGTGCCGCGCTCGCCGGGCTGCCGGTGGTCGCCGTCGCTGCCTTCTGGCCGGGCCTTGCGGCGCCACCGGAAGCCTCCCAGCTCGCGCCTTACGCTCTCGACGTCCTGCGGTTGCCGGAGAACGTGACGGCCTATCTTTCGACCCTCGCTATCCTTGGCGCGGCGACAGCCGGCGTCTCCGGCTACCGGCTGTGGCGGGGACCGACACTGAGTGCGCCGCTTTCGGGCCTCTATGCGCTGGGCGCCACGGTGCCGCCGCTGCTCGCGCTCGTGCTCGCCTATCTG
>CAZKZT010000284.1:0-322 GCA_964557265.1 uncultured Hyphomicrobium sp. | reverse complement strand
GCTCGGTGCCGCGTGGCTCAGCCCGCCCGCCGCCTATGGTGCCGCGCTCGCGGGGCTGCCGGTGGTCGCCGTCGCTACCTTCTGGCCGGGCCTTGCGGCGCCTCCGGAAGCCTCCCAGCTCGCGCCCTACGCTCTCGAAGTCCTGCGGTTGCCGGAGAACGTGACGGCCTATCTTTCGACCCTCGCTATCCTTGGCGCGGCGACAGCCGGCGTCTCCGGCTACCGGCTGTGGCGGGGACCGACACTGAGTGCGCCGCTTTCGGGCCTCTATGCGCTGGGCGCCACGGTGCCGCCGCTGCTCGCGCTCGTGCTCGCCTATCTG
>CAZKZT010000283.1:0-5218 GCA_964557265.1 uncultured Hyphomicrobium sp. | reverse complement strand
CTCATAGCCATCGGGCGTCAGCCGCGCGAGCTGCGCGGCAGCACCGCCCGTCAGCTTCAGCGTTGGCCGGCCAGAGGGCAGATTGACGACGCCCATGTCGCGCCAGAAGACGCCCTTGCGCAGCCCCGTGCCCAACGCCTTCGAGCACGCTTCCTTGGCCGCGAAGCGTTTCGCGTACGACGCCGCGCGCAACCGTCGGCGATCGGATTTCCGTCGCTCCACCTCGGTGAAGACGCGATCGAGAAATCGGTCGCCGAACTTCTCGATCGTGCGCTCGATCCGCCGGATGTCGATCACGTCATTGCCGAGACCGAGGATCATGCGGGACCGCCTTCGCGCGCCTCGCGCATCAATTTGATCATGTGCTGGATCGCGGGGCGTAGACCGATCGAGATCGCCTCCCCGATCAGAAAGTGCCCGATGTTGAGCTCCACGAACTCGGGGATGCGCGCAATCTCGCCGACCGTGTTGTAGGTCAGGCCGTGCCCCGCGTGGACCTCGAGGCCAGCGGCGTGTGCTTCCTTTGCGCCCCGCTTCATCCGCTGAATCTCGCGCTCCACGCGCTGCCAGTCGTTTGCGAGCGCGTACTCGCAGTAGGCGCCGGTGTGCAACTCAACGATATCGGCGCCGAGCCGCGCGGAAGCCTCGATCGGCGCGCGATCCGGCTCGATGAACAGCGAGACGCGAATCCCGGCGGCCTTCAACTCGCCGATGCAGCGTTCGAGAAATGCTCCAGCGCCGACCACATCGAGCCCGCCTTCGGTCGTGCGCTCCTCACGCTTCTCCGGTACCAGGCAGCAGGCGTGCGGCACCGTCTTCAACGCCAATGCCAGCATCTCCGGCGTCGCGGCCATCTCGAAGTTGAGAGGCCGCGTCAGCTCGGCCTTGAGCCGCACGATGTCGTCGTCGCGGATGTGACGGCGGTCCTCGCGCAGATGTGCAGTGATGCCGTCGGCACCGGATTCGATCGCGAGATGAGCGGCGCGTACGGGATCCGGATGGGGACCGCCACGGGCGTTGCGCACCGTCGCCACATGGTCGACGTTCACGCCGAGGCGCAGGTAAGACGGCAACGGTCTCGGATCGGACATCGGTCGCATCACGCTCTCAACAGGGCCAATGCTTCGCGCGCGCCCGGTCAGCCGCGATCTCGAAGCGGAAAGTCCCGTCTATATAGCAGATGCGCCCGCGGAAAGGCACATGGTCGCGCGCGGGGTCACGCCCAGGCGGCGCGGATCAGGCCTGCTGCAGACGGCGGGTATGAAACACCTCCGCCGCGCGGCGTCCGACGACGTAGAGCACCGCGCCAGCCGTCAGCCCGAGTATGAAGCTGCCGAGGAACAGCGGCTTCATGATCGGCCAGAGGATCGCCAGCGCGCCGTTCATGATCGCGAACCATCCGACCCGACTTGGCGAGGCATCCAGCAGCCGGGATACCGTCCGCTGCAGCTCTTCGACCGTCATGACACCGGTGTCGCCGAGCAGCGTGATGCCGATCAGGTAGGACGCCACCCACATCATCGGCCACGTAATCGGATTGCCGGCCCAGGTGCCGAGCAGCGCCGCACCGATGTTCGCGCGGCCGAGCCATGCGATCGCGGCCGCCATCAGCATCTGGATGCCGAGAACCGGCAGGAACGAAACGAAGACGCCGGTTGCCAATCCGAGGCCGACCGCGTGCGGTGTCGATTCAAGTCGCAGGATCGACTGCCACGCCGGTGCAAAACCGGATGGGGCATCTGTCACACCGCCGCTGCTGCCATCGCGGCGCTCGGCTGGGTGTGGGTTCGGCGTGGGCATGTCACCAGTCTCGCTGGAGGATGTGGATGCTGAATGGGATACGCGGAACGCACCACTCTCGCAGCCATCTGACCTTTGAGTGTGACGCGAGTTGGGCTGGTACGCGGTGGTGGTACGCTATCGGTCGATTTTGAGTTGCCTCTGTCACTCGAAGGAAACAGACAGAGCCCTCAGGCGAATACGCGCTCGACCTTGCTGACGACAGACTTGGAGCGCAGACCGTTGATGATGCGGTTCAAGTGGATGAGATCGAACACTTCGACCTCGACCTGCATCTCCGTGAAGTCAGCCCCCCTTTGCACCATTCTGAGATTATCGATGTTGCCGTCCGCTTCGCCGATCACTTGTGCGATCTGCGCCAGCGTCCCCGGCTCATTCAATACCGTCACCGACATCCGCGCCGGAAACCGCTCGGGCGCCTCCTGATCGACGTCCCACGTGACATCGATCCAGCGCTCGTGCTCGAACTCACTCAGACGCGGCGAATGGATCTGGAAGATGCGGATTCCCTCGCCTTGCGTCAAGACGCCGACGATGCGGTCACCGGGCACCGCGCCGCCCGGTTCGAAAGAGACCGGAATGTCGTTGCGCACGCCGCGAATCACAATGCCCTTGCCGTTGCCGCTCGTACTTCCCGTGCTGCCGCTGGTCGGCCAGCGGAACTTCAATCCCATCACCTTCGACAGGTTGAACCAGCCTTCGTCACCGCCCTCGCCCTGCTCATAGCGATTGCGCGGCCGTGGACCCATCGGCGCCGGAGCGGGGGCCGCCCCCGGCGCGATCGCGCGGATGACATCACCGATCGGGAGTTCGCTGCGGCCGACGGCTGCGTACACATCTTCTATTGTCTTGTGCGTCAGGCGAGGCAGCGCGCGGCGCAGCTTGTCGTCGGTGTACTCGACGCTGATCTTTGCGAAGGCGGAACTGATGAGCCGGCGGCCGAGTTCCGCGTACTGGCGCCGCAACGTATCGCGCGCCGCGCGGCGGATGGCGCTGCGGGCCTTGCCCGTGACCGCGATCCGCTCCCACGCCGCGGGAGGTGTCTTGCTCGACGAGGTGATGATCTGGACCTCGTCGCCGTTGCGCAGCGCCGTCGACAGCGGCATCTGGCGACCATTGATGCTCGCGCCGACACAGGAGTTGCCGACATCGGTGTGCACCGCGTAGGCGAAATCGATGGGCGTCGCGCCCTGCGGCAGCGCGATCAGACGCCCCTTCGGCGTGAAGCAGAACACCTGATCATGGAACAGTTCGAGCTTGGTGTGCTCGAGGAACTCTTCCGAGTTATCGCCTTCGAGCAGCGTCTCGACCAGACGGCGCAGCCAGATATATGGCCCCATGTCGCGCGCGGCTTCCGCCGTCAGCGCTTTGCCATTCGTCGCTGCGGCCTTGGACAGATCCTTATAGAGGCTGTGCGCCGCGACACCGTACTCCGCCGTCACGTGCATCTGATGGGTGCGCAGCTGTAGTTCGACGCGCTGATGGCGCGGCCCGACGATCGTCGTGTGGATCGATCGATAGCCGTTCTGCTTCGGCGTCGATATGTAGTCCTTGAAGCGTCCGGGCACAGCGCGCCACGTCGTATGCGCGACGCCGAGCACGCGGTAGCAATCCTCGACCGAGTTGCAGGTCACGCGGAAGCCGTAGAGGTCCGACAACTGCTCGAGGGAAATCTGACGGTTCTCCATTTTGCGCCAGATCGAGTACGGCTTCTTCGCGCGCCCTGTCACCTCGGCGTTGAAGCCCGCCTCGGCGAGCTTCGCGACGACGGCCTTGCGGATCTCCTCGACCAGCCCCTCGTTGTGCTCGGTCAGCCGATCGAGGCGCTCGCGCACCGTGCGATAGGCTTCCGGATGCAGCCAGCGGAATGCCAGCTCCTCGAGCTCCTCGCGCATCGCCTGCATGCCCATGCGGCCCGCGAGCGGCGCGTAGATCTCGAGCGTCTCCTCACTGTTGCGCTTGCGGCTCTCCGGCGACATGTGCTCGAGCGTCCGCATGTTGTGCAGACGGTCAGCGAGCTTGACGAGAAGCACGCGGATGTCGGTCGAAATGGCGACCAGCAGCTTGCGGAAGTTCTCCGCCTGCTCGGCTTTCTTCGACACGAGGTCAAGCCGCTTGATCTTCGTCAGGCCGTCGACCAGCACGCCGATCTCGGCCCCGAACAACTGGTCGATCTCGGCCTTGGTCGCCTCGGTGTCCTCGATCACATCATGGAGAAGCGCCGTCGCGATCGTCGCGTCGTCGAGCTTCAGGTCGGTGAGGATCGCGGCAACTTCGAGCGGATGGGAGAAGTAGGGGTCGCCCGAGGCGCGCTTCTGATTGCCGTGCGCGCGCATCGCGTAGACATAGGCGCGGTTGAGCAACGTCTCATCGGCTTTGGAATCGTAGCGCAGGACCCGTTCGACGAGCTCGTACTGACGCATCATGACAGAGCGCGCTCCTGCGCGCGTTCCCGCGCCAGCTGCCGCATCACGTCCGCACTTGCAGATATGTGAAATCCCGCCCCGACCAGCGCGGCCGTCCCGCCACGCCCCCAGGTTACATCAACTGCCCGGGGCGCCGCCGCCCGTGCAGGGTACGTATCAGCGCCCTCTCGGACCCCCATTACCGCCGCCACCACCATTCGAGGAAGGCTCGATCGGCGCCATGCTTTCCATGGCGCGCAGAAGCTGCTCTTCCGACATCGACATCTGGTCGATCGCCGTGTCGGTGGACTGGTCATCGCGGCCGATCTGCTGGCTGCGACGGTCGGCGCCGAGCAACGGTGCCGCGCCAGCTTCCGGCTCGTCGATCTCGACATTCTTCTGGATCGAGTGGATCAGGCTCTCGCGCAGGTCATCGGCCGGCACGGTCGGCTCCGCGATCTCGCGCAGCGCGATGACCGGGTTCTTGTCATTGTCGGGTTCGACGGTCAGATGGGAGCCCGACGCAATCGCGCGCGCGCGATGCGCAGCAAGCAGCACCAGCTCGAACCGATTGGGGACCTTGTCCACGCAATCTTCAACCGTTACACGCGCCATCGCTGTAGGATCCTCGCGGTCAGATATTTCCGTAGGGAAATAGGCGCAGCCACGCGCCAAAACGGGCCTGTGCCCGTGTGTGGATCGTTATTGCCACGATTGCACTGCCAAATCAAGCGACCGCAATGCCGCGGTGTGCCGGAACGACGGCCGACTTGTATCTGCCCCGCCGCGGCGCGCTGTGGTTTTGCGATATCTGGATCGTGCCGTTGCATCAGCCGTTCAGCCCAGCGCCTCCTGAATCGGATTGACGCCGCGCCGCAGCTGCGGATCACGGTTCAGCAACTCGCGCGTGGTCAAGCCCAGGACAGGATGGCGCCAATGCGGGGCGATCTCCACCAATGGCACGAGGACGAAGCCCCTGCGATGCATCAGGGGGTGCGGCAGCACGATCGGTG
>CAZKZT010000282.1:0-5219 GCA_964557265.1 uncultured Hyphomicrobium sp. | reverse complement strand
CCTTCCTGGCGCACCAGGATGTGCTTGACCTGCTCCTGCTGGAACAGCTCGTCGTAGATCGGCAAAACCGCGCCGCCGGGATAGCCGAACACGAAGTCGACGCCCTGGTCAGCCAGAGCCTTGATCACCATTTCGGCGCCCGTCATCGTGCGTGCCATAGCCATCCGCTTTCTGCCTGAAAGTGAGTGCGGCTCGCGGATCTACCGTTGTCGGAAAACGAACGGCGAGCCGGGAGACGCGCGTGTTTGATCTCGCTCTGTGATCTCAGCGCGCGGTTAACGTCAAGTTAAATCGACTATTGTGGCTCTAATTGATCAAAAATAGACTCGAAAATTACAATTGAACAATATTCCACGCAATCATATGTCGCGATAGCCAGGTTTCCTGTCGTTTGACGTATTGCCGCGTCTCGAGCTTGCCGGCCTCGATTGCCGCCTCCAGCGTTACCTCGCCGCGCAGATAGCTCTGCAGCGCCCTGAGGCCGTGCGCGCGGGCGGCCGGCAGCTCCGGATCGAGATCCATCTCCAGCAGCGTTCGCGCTTCCTCCAGCGCGCCAGCCGCAATCATCTCGTCGAACCGCGCATCGCTGCGCGCCCGCACCACATCACGCGCGCGCCGGATCACGTAGCGCTCAGCCTCTTCCTCCCGGATCAACGGCGTACCGCGCCGGCGCTGCCAAGCGGCGAGCGACACGCCCGTGCTGTCCAGCACCTCCAGCGCGCGCACGATGCGTTGCATGTCCGCCGGATCGAGCCGTGTCGCCATCTCGGGATCGCGCGCGGCCAGGGCGGTGTGCAGCACGCCCGGCGCGGCGCCGACGGCCCTCTGGCGCCAATGGGCGCGGATATCGGCGTCGACCGGCGGCACCGGAGCCAGCCCCTCGAGCAGCGCCTTGAAATACAGCCCCGTACCGCCGACGATGATCGGCCGGTGGCCGGTACTCCGGCACCATGCAAGCGCCGCCTCCGCGTGGGAAAGCCAGCGCCCGACCGAATAGGCATCCCGCACGCTGATATGGCCGAACAGCCGATGCGGCGCACGCGCCTCCTCTTCCGCGCTCGGCCGCGCCGTCAGAATGCGCAGCTCGCGATAAACCTGCATGGAATCGGCATTGATGATCGCGCCGCCGTGCTGCGCCGCCATTTCCAGCGCCAGCGCGGTCTTGCCCGACGCCGTCGGCCCCGCGATCAGGATCGGCGCCGCCGTCACGCCCTATTCTCCGGACGACCGCAGATGCGCACTCCGCATCCGGTCCAGCGCGCCCTGCAGAATCAACGTCGCCGCCATCTTGTCGATGACCTCGGCGCGGCGTTTGCGCGAGGCGTCCGCCTCGATCAGCAGGCGCTCGGCGGCGGCGGTCGTCATGCGCTCGTCCCACATCAGCATCGGCACCTCGGCCAGCGGTCCGATCAACCGGGCGAAGGCACGCGAGGCTTGCGCGCGCGGCCCCGTCGAGCCGTCGAGATTGATCGGCAGGCCGATCACGAGACCACCGACGCCATGTGTGCGGATGAGCTCGATCAGCCGCGCCGAATCGGCCTTGAACTTGGTCCGGCGGATGGTTTCGAGACCGCTCGCGATGGTGCGCGAAACATCCGAAAGCGCGAGGCCGAGCGTGCGCGTGCCGACATCGATGCCGATCAGCCGCGCCCCAGCCGGCAGCGCCGCCACAAAGGCGTCAATCTCCAGAGGCACGCCGAGGTGTGGCGCGACATTTGGTGGCGCTGCCTGCACACAAGCGTCAGCGGCGGGGGGTTTATCGCTTGTCATTCGGGCCTTATACCTGCACTTCAATCGCCGCGACAGGCCTCCCCCACCGCCTGGACAGACCTGACCTGCCCTCTGAGGAGACCGCCCCCCATGAAGATCACCTGGTTCGGCCACTCGTGCTTCCGCATCGAGACCGGCAGCAGCGTGCTGCTGATCGACCCATTCCTGAAGGGTAACCCCACGTTCGAGAAGTCGGGGATAGCCTGGGAAAAGGCGGTCGACGGCGTGACCGACGTCGCCCTGACGCACGGCCATGACGATCACATCGGCGATGCCGGCGAGATCTGCAAGCGCAACGGCGCGACGCTGTTCGCCAACTACGAACTCGCTCTGCACGTCGCCTCGAAGGGCGCGGAGAAGCTGCAGCCGATGAACACCGGCGGCACCGTTGCCACCGCCGACTTCGATCTGACGCTGGTCGATGCGCTGCACTCGTCCTCGAGCGGCGGCGTCTATCTCGGCAATCCGAACGGCATCGTCGTCACCGCCAAGGAAGGCAAGACGCTCTATCATATGGGCGATACCGAGATGTTCGGCGGCATGAGCCTGATCGCCGAGTTCCACAAGCCCGACATCGGCATCGTGCCGATCGGCGACCGTTTCACCATGGGCGGCAAGCGCGCCGCCTTCGCCTGCAAGAAGTTCTTTTCCTTCAAGACCGTGCTGCCTGCGCACTACGGCACCTTCCCCGGGATGCTCGATCCTGACGCATCGAAGTTCGTCGAGGCCATGGCCGGCCACGACGTCAAGGTGCCGAAGGTCGGCGAGACGGTGACCGTTTAAACGATACATCCGTTTGGGACACGTGAGACGGCCGGCGCTTCTCGACGAGCGACGGCCTTTCCGCCTGAGGGCACGGGAGCTGGTGACAATGCAGGACAAGAGCGCGTCAAACGATGGCGCCCGCAGCCCGGTCATGATGCCTGAGGCAGACGCGTCCGCCGTCACAGGGCCGTCGGGGCTGTGGCTGTTCACGGTCACGACCTTCGTGTCGGCGCTGCTGCTGTTCTCGATCCAGCCGATGTTCGCGAAGATGGTGCTGCCGATCCTCGGCGGCTCGCCATCGGTGTGGGCGGTGGCGCTGTGCTTCTTCCAGGGCGCGCTACTCGCCGGCTATCTCTACGCGCACTTCATCATCCGCGTACTTGGCGCGCGCAACAGCGGCATCGTCCACCTCGTCGTGTGCCTGCTCGCATTCGTGGTGCTACCGATCGGCCTGCCGAGCGGATGGGTCGAGCCGCCGGTTGGCGCGCCGTATCTCTGGCAGCTTGGCCTGTTCACCGTTGGCGTCGGCTTGCCGTTCTTCGCCGTAGCGGCCAATGCGCCGTTGCTGCAGGCGTGGTTCGCCGCAACCGGCCATCCGCACGGCCGCGATCCCTACTTCCTCTACGCGGCGAGCAACCTCGGCAGCCTGATCGCGCTGCTGAGCTATCCGCTCCTGCTGGAGCCCGCATTCGGCCTCAAGGCGCTGAGCAGCATCTGGACGATCGGATTCGCCGTACTGGTGGCGCTGCTGGCGGTGTCGTATCTCGCCGTGCGCTCGGGCAAGGGCATTGCCCCCGCCTCCACCGAGGGCCACGCGAGCTCCGATGACATCATCAACGAACGGCCGGCGCCGACCTGGCTGTCCAGGTTCACCTGGGTCGGCCTCGCACTCGTCCCGTCAGCCCTGCTGACCGCCTTCACGACCCACGTCACGACCGATGTCGCCTCGGCACCGCTCCTGTGGGTGTTCCCGCTCGCGCTCTACCTGCTGACGTTCGTGCTCGTCTTCCGCGACCGCATGATCATCCCGATGCCGCTCCTGCTCGCAGCACATCTGGCATCCGTCATCCTCGCGCTGCTGGCGCTCTCGCAGACCATTCGCGAGAGCTGGTTCGTCACCGCCGGGACGGGCGTCGCCGTATTCTTCACGTCCGCGATGGTCGCCCATCGCACGCTCTACAATGCCCGCCCTGCCGCCGCGCATCTCACCGAGTTCTACCTTTGGATGTCGCTCGGCGGCGTTCTCGGCGGACTGTTCGCGGCCCTTGTAGCGCCGCAGATCTTCCCCGAGATCTTCGAGTATCCGCTGTTGCTCGCGCTCTCCATGGCCTGCCGTCCTCGCGCCCTGGCGATCACCACCAAGGATCGCGACGAGTTGCTGGTCCTCTGGCTGCTGATCGCGACCGGCATCCTCATTCTGATCTGGGGGCCGTGGGCCGTCGAGGCTTTCGACTTCAGCTTCTACTACGGCACGACGGCAGCCCTGGTTGCGGTCTTCGCCGTCGCTATCGTCATATTCTGGAACTGGCCGACGCGGCAGCTTGTGATGGCGCTGATGATGTTCGCGGCCGTCGTCCTCTACCCCTCGGGCGTGAAGCGCGGCGAGGCGCAACGGAGCTACTTCGGCGTCTATCGCGTCGGCACTGCGGGCGACTACAACATCCTCATGCACGGCACGACACTGCACGGCGCCCAGCTCATCCGTGATGACAAGGGGCAGCCAATCGACAATCCGGTGCCCGGCACCTACTACTATCCGAAGAGTCCGATGGCGAGCGCCGTGCGCCTCGTCCGCGAAGGCATCGAGCAGAGCACGCCGGCAGGCAGCCAGCCACGCCCCGGCCGCTACGGCGTGATCGGTCTCGGCGCGGGGTCGCTGGCTTGCCTGTCGAAGCCCGGCGATCAGTTCCGCTTCTTCGAGATCGACCCGCTGATGATCTCGATCGCCAAGAACCCGAACAACTTCTCGTTCCTCTCGAAATGCCAGCCCAATGCCGACATCGTCATCGGTGACGCGCGGTTGACCATCGGCCGCGAGGCGGACGGCAGCCTCGACCTGATCATCGTCGATGCGTTCTCGTCCGACGCCGTGCCGGTCCACCTGATGACGGCGGAAGCACTCAATCTCTTTCTCTCGAAGACGACACCGAACGGCGTCGTCGTGCTGCACGTCTCGAACCGCTATCTCGATCTCGACGGCATCGCCGCAGCAACGCTGCAACTCGTGCCCGGCGCGAAGGGATTGATCATCTCCGACGACGCCGCGGATGGCAGCTATGCCGAGACGAGTTCGACGGTCGTCGTATTCGCGCGCAGCGAAGAGGTGCTCGCCCCCTTCCGCCAGCTCGAGACGGTGCTCGAACTCGACCCCCGCGGCTTGAGGCCCTGGACGGACGACTTCTCCGACATCATCGGGCCGTTCCGCTCGAAGTTGAACCACTGAAGCCCGATCGCCGGGATGGAGGTGCTCGAACCTCCATCCAATGCGCAGTTCAGGCGTTCATTCGAAAACGTGGCGGACGTTCACGCGCACCCCGGAGAACGGGTTACGGGTAGAGGCGCTGCTTGAGCCATGGCGACGCCGCGTCCGGTCGCCGGAACACGACGCGGTCGTGAAGCCGGAACGGGCGGTCGTGCCAGAACTCGATCGCGAGAGGCGTCAGGCGGAAGCCCGACCAATGCGG
>CAZKZT010000281.1:0-5226 GCA_964557265.1 uncultured Hyphomicrobium sp. | reverse complement strand
CATCGCGTCGGCGTCGGCGGTCGAATGGACCGCGACAGTCGCGATGCCGAGCTCTTTGCAGGCGCGCTGGATACGGAGCGCAATCTCGCCGCGGTTGGCGATCAGAACCTTGTCGAACATGCCTGTTCCTCGTCGCGCATCGCCGCCGAGCGGCTGATGCTCGGCAACGCTATTCGATGATCACCAGCGGCTCGCCGAACTCGACGGGCTGGCCATTCTCGATCAGGATTTCCTTGACCACGCCCGAGCGCGGCGCGGGGATATGGTTCATCGTCTTCATGGCTTCGATGATCAGCAGCGTCTGGCCCTGGGTGACGCGCGTGCCGATGTCGATGAACGAGGCGGCGCCGGGCTCCGGCGCGCGATACGCTGTGCCAACCATCGGCGACTTCACGCAGCCAGGATGGTTAGCCGGGTCAGGTCCGGCCGCGGCGGCTGGAGCCGCACCGGCGGGCGATGCCGGTGCGCTCCCGATCGCCGGGGCTGCGGCGGGCACGCCGACAGCGTAAGCGGCAGGCGCAGCAACATGCCGGGCGACCCGCACTTTGAGATCGTCTTTTTCGATCTCGATTTCAGTGAGCCCGGTCTCGTTCAGGAGCTGTGCGAGATCGCGGATGAGGCCCTTGTCCAGAGCGTCGCGGTCTTTGTTTTCTTTTGCCATGCTGTGCGTCCGCAGGGGTGATTGACGTGCGTGGGAATGGCGGCTCCGCTCAGCTCGCCGAGGGGGGCGAGGTGGCGGAAATCCGGGCCTTCAGTCCATCGAGTGCGAGAACGTAGCCGGTTGGCCCGAAGCCGCAGATGACGCCGAGGGCTACCGGAGAGACGAACGACTTATGCCGGAAGCGTTCGCGGCGGTAGACGTTGGAAAGATGAACTTCGACCACGGGCAGCTCCGCGGCGCTCAGTGCATCCATGATCGCGATCGAGGTGTGGGTATAGGCGCCGGCATTGAGAATGATGGCGCTGGCCGCGGTGCGTGCTTCCTGGATCCAGGTGACCAGCTCGCCCTCGATGTTCGATTGCCGGAAGCTGACAGAGAGGCCAAGCTTGCTCGCATGTCCCTCGACCAGGGCGCGAACATCTTCCAGCGTGTCCGAGCCGTAGATCTCCGGCTGGCGCAGCCCCAGCATATTGAGGTTAGGTCCGTTCAATACAAAGACCGGCTTCTGCATCGCCTCGCGTCGACCCTCTGCTCAACCCCTGCCGCATGGATACCGCAGCTTTGCGCCCGGCACGCGTCGGCTCGATCTGTCAGCGTCCTATAGTGCTGCTTTAGTTCCAGGGTCGTCTATCAGCTTATTCGCGGCGGCGATAGAGCGAGCTGTGGAACATGCAACGCCCGCCCCGGCGAGGCGGGCGGGCGTACCGAAGCCAATTGGGGTGCATACAAGTCGAATGGGCCCCGCCGATCACCATCCCGGTGGCCCCGGGGACGATGGCGCGGGAGACCGTTCAGCAGACTTTGCAGCCGCCTTCCTTGCGAATGTCCTCGACGTGCTTGGCCGCGATCGAGAGCAGCTCCTGCGGGGCTCCGGCGATCGTGCGATCCCCGATCAGGAAGTGTGGTGTACCTTGGATCCCCATGACCTGCGCAAGATCGCGGACCCGCGCGATCTCCTGCGTCACGGTTTCGCCTTTCATGTCGGCCTTGAGCTTCGCCATGTCGAGGCCGGCCTTCTCGGCAACGGCGAGTGCGGTCTGCTCGTTGGCCTGACCGCGCATGCTGAGAAGCGCGCGATGGACCTCCCAATACTTCCCCTGCAACTTTGCCGCGAGGGCAACGCGCGCGGCTTCCTCGGAGCCCTTGGACAGGATCGGCAGCTCCTTGAGCACCAGTTTGACGCCCTTGTCCTTCTCGATCAGCTTGGCGATGTCGCTGAAGGCGCGTTTGCAGTAGCCGCAGTTGTAGTCGAAGAACTCGACGACTGTGACGTCGCCCTTCGTATTTCCGGCAACCGGCGCATCGGGGCTGCGATAGATCTCCTCGGACTTGCCGGCGATCGCGGCCTGCAGCTTCTTCGCCTGCAGCTCTTCCATGCGCGATTCAAGCGCGTTCTGCACCTCCAGCATCACTTCCGGATTGGCGAGCAGATAATCCTTGATCATGCCCTCGATCGCCTTCTTCTGCTCCGGAGAGAAGACTTCGGTGGACTTGGTCTCGGGCGCCGGCGTGCTGGCCTGGGCGAGCTTGATCGGTGCGCTGGTTTCTGCGCCGGCCGTCATCGGGGCAACCAGAACGGCCGCTGCCACCAATGCCGCAAGTCCGAGCCTGCGGCGCGGGCCGCGTACTGCATTCATCATCGGGGCAACTCTCCTTGGCAGTGAGCCCAAGCGCTCAGCTTTGCCGCCTTATATGCGTTAGCCGGGGATCTTGAAATTCACGATATCGCCAGCTCTGATCCAGTTCGGCGAACCGTTCTTCAGCCGCGGCTGCGCCCTCTTAGCAAAGATCTGGGCTTGTTTGAGGTCCCCTTCGAGAAACAGCGCCTCTGCCGTCGCGAGGTCGGCGTCGGGTAGCCTGTTCAGCTTGTAGTAGGCGTTTGCCAGGATCCGGTGCGCTTGCGGATTAGGGTCCTCGATCAAGGACCGCCGCGCGAGCTGGACCACTTCGTCGAGTTTCGCGTCTTCAGCGCTGATGAGCGCCTGGGCGAGGCGCACGGAGATGAGGGGGGCGCCCGGTCCCGCCAGCTGGACCGCCCGCCGCAGCAGCGGTACGGCCTCTCTCGCGCGTCCCGAGCGCATCAGGAAGTCCGCCTTGACCTCGTGGAAGTAGGGGTTGTTCGGATGTTCCTTGATGAGGGCGTCGACCAGCGGCAGGGCGCGATCGACGCCGCTCAGGAAGAATGTTCCGATCGCGCGGCCATAGCGGGCCGGCAGCGAGGTGTTCGAGGCCGGAAAGCGGTTGAACACGATCTGCGGGCGGTCGAGATAGCCCGATATCTTGGCCCGCATCATGTCGTGGCGGAGCTGCAGCTGGGCGGAGTCCTTCGTGTTCCAGTGGGGACTGTTCTGCGCCTGTGTCCGAAGCTGGAGGATGCGGTCGGCAGCGAAGGGGTGGGTGCGCGCAAACAAGCTCTCAGCGGTGCGCTGGAGCGTGAACGATTCCTCCTTGGCGAAGCGCTCGAAGGTCTCGATCATGCCGCGCCCGGATTGTTTGGTCGCGTTGAGGTAGCGCAGCCCCGCCTGATCGGCCACGAATTCATTGCCGCGGATCTGGCCGAGCATCACGCCGACGAACAGAAACTGCGACAGAAAGCCACGCGTCGGGTCGGCGGCGATCTTCGAGCGCAGATCCGAGAGGTGCGCGTTGGCGATGTGGCCCGCCTCGTGTGCGATGACGCCGATCACCTGGTTGGGCGTCTCGGAAAGCTGGAGCGAGCCGGTGTGGATGAACACATTGCGGCCGTCGAGAACGAACGCGTTGAAGCTTTCGTGTCGAATGATCCGCATCGAAATGTTGCCGGAACCGAGACCGGCGGCGCGGAATATCGGCTGCGCGTAATCCTTGAGGAGGCGCTCGATCTCAGTGTCGCGGATGAAGCTCAGCCCCTGCGCCTCTGCAGGACGTGCGGACGCGAAGACAACGGAAGCAAACGCGAGCGCGATCGCCGCCAAACCGCTGCGCCAAGTCGCGAATTTCGAGTGTGGTCTCATCGGCACGTCTGTAGCTCGCGTATGTGGCTCATTTATGCTGGCGGCAACGTTAATGAGGGGGAGGATCAGGGTCAACGCGGGGGTGGAGGCGGATTTCTCGCTGCACGGTTGGTCGTCTGGACGGCGTGCCCGGTTCGGCTATGCTGACCGTCGCAAATGCGCTGGAGCGCCGCATGACGATCGCCGATACGCTGCCCATTCTTGAGCGCCGCCGCATCGAGGCGACGATCCTCAAGCACGTTTACGAGACACTCAAGGAGAGCCACGGCGTCGAGGTTGCGACGCAGGCCGTTGCCGAGGCGGTCCGCCGGTCATCGATCGAACAGGCGGCTCAACTCGCCGCAGCGGAGCCCGGCGGCAAGCCGACCCTGCGCACCTTCATCGACCGCCAGGCGCAATGGCGGGCGGGAGACGCGCTCAGGACCGAGACCATCCATGAGAGCGATACAGCGTTCGATTTCAACGTCACCCGCTGTCGCTATGCCGAGATGTACCGCGATATGGGCCTCGGTGACATCGGCCACCTGCTCTCGTGTCAGCGCGACGGGACGTTCTGCGAGGGCTACGACTCCCGTCTCAAGATGGAGCGGACCCAGACCATCATGCAGGGCGCCAGCCACTGCGACTTCCGCTATCGCTGGGTCGAAGGCGAGGGGGCCTGAATTCCGCCTTTCGGGCCGGGCGCCGCCGCTATGCTGCGCCGGCGGGCGATCCTCCGCCGGACCGGGGTTGACCGGGGCGCCGGATGGCGCGATTTTAGCGGGATATTCCAGGCTGTTCGCGACATCATGACGGCGACGTTCCGAGCGCTGAGCGGCCCAGGCGGAACACTCCAGATGCGGCAGGGCGGCCCATGAGCGCGATCCCCGATTTCACCAAGGTTGCACTCGGCGTGCCGCAGGCGGCTGCGCGTGGACCCGCGGATGCAGCGTCATTCGAGACCCCCGAGGGCATCCGGCTCAAGTCCGTCTACACTGGCGCCGACACGGCCGGCCTCGACTTCATCGATACGTTGCCTGGCATCGCGCCGTTCCTCCGCGGGCCGTATCCGACGATGTACGTGACCCAGCCGTGGACGATCCGCCAGTACGCGGGGTTCTCGACGGCCGAGGAGAGCAACGCCTTCTACCGGCGCAACATCGCGGCTGGCCAGAAAGGGCTCTCGGTCGCGTTCGATCTCGCGACCCACCGCGGCTACGACAGCGACCATCCACGCGTGCGCGGCGATGTCGGCATGGCCGGTGTCGCGATCGATTCGATTTTGGACATGCGCACGCTGTTCTCCGGCATCGACCTCTCGCAGATGTCGGTGTCGATGACTATGAACGGCGCGGTGCTGCCCGTGCTGGCCCTCTTCATCGTGGCGGGCGAGGAGCAAGGCGTGCCGCTCGCCAAGCTCTCCGGGACCATTCAGAACGACATTCTGAAGGAGTTCATGGTCCGCAACACCTACATCTATCCGCCCGCGCCCTCGATGCGGATCATCTCGGACATCTTCGGCTACACCAGCACGAACATGCCGAAGTTCAACTCGATTTCGATCTCCGGCTACCACATGCAGGAAGCGGGTGC
>CAZKZT010000280.1:0-5258 GCA_964557265.1 uncultured Hyphomicrobium sp. | reverse complement strand
CGTGGGCCTCGCGCCTCACGCATTACGCCGCGATCATGATCGGCGCGACGCCGATCGCCGGCAAAGGCGACACCGACGTGACGGAGAACCACGCCGTGCGGACGGCCGGCTTGATCGGCGTCGCCGGGGAGCACTCAAATAACGGTATTCGCGCGCTCTATTACGCGATCGCCATGCTGCCGTGGTTCTTTCACCCGCTGGCGTTCATCTTCGCGACGCTGTGGGTGCTGGCGATCCTGCTCAGGCGCGACTTCTTCTCGCGCTCGCGGCGGCTCATTCTCGATTTGCCGGCAGACTGAGGGCCGGACAGCAACGCTGCCCGGCCCTCGTCTTCTCACATCTCACGCGGTCGACGATCAGCCGAGCTGGCTGACGATCTTCTGCACCATGTAGACCTGGAGGCCCTCGGCGCCACCTTCGTGGCCGTAGCCCGAGTCCTTGACGCCGCCGAACGGCATCTCGGGGAGCGCGAGGCCCTGGTGGTTGATCGTGAGCATACCCGCCTCGATGTTGTCGGCGAGCTTGGTCGCCGTCTTGGCATCGTGCGTGAAGGCGTAGCTCGCGAGGCCGAACGGCAGGCTGTTCGCCTCCCTGATCATCTCGTCGGTGTCCTTGAAACGGATCATCACCGCGACCGGGCCGAATGGCTCCTCGCTCAGGATGCGTGCGTTCTTCGGCACATCCGTGACAACCGTCGGCTCGAAGAAGTTGCCCTGGTTGCCGATGCGGCTGCCGCCGGTCGCAACCTTGCCGCCCTTCTCCTGGACGTCAGCGATCAGCGACTGCATCGCGTTGACGCGGCGCGGATTGGCGAGCGCGCCCATCTTGCTGTCCGGCTCGAGACCGTCGCCGACCTTGATGCCCTTGGCGATATCGACGAACTTGCCGACGAACTTGTCGTAGGCTTTCTCGTGCACGAAGAAACGGGTCGGCGAGATGCAGACCTGACCGGCATTGCGGTACTTGAGGCCGGCGGTCAGCGCGGCAACGCCATCCGTGTCGACGTCGTCGAAGATCATCACGGGCGAATGGCCGCCGAGCTCCATCGTCGCGCGCTTCATGTGCAGACCGGCGAGCGACGCCAGATGCTTGCCAACCGGCACCGAGCCGGTGAACGAGATCTTGCGGATGCTCGGATGCGGGATCAGGTACTCGGAGATCTCTGCCGGGACGCCGTAGACGAGGTTGATCACGCCCGCCGGCACGCCCGCATCATGGAACGCGCGCACGAGGCCGATCGGCGAGCCTGGCGTCTCTTCCGGGCACTTGAGGATGATCGAGCAGCCGGCAGCGAGCGCAGCGGCGATCTTGCGGACGGCCTGGGTGACCGGGAAATTCCACGGTGCGAAACCGGCGGTGACGCCGATCGGCTCCTGGATGATCATGTTGCGCACGCCATCAGCGCGGGCCGGAATGATGCGGCCATAGGCGCGGCGGCCCTCCTCGGCGAACCAGTCGATGACGTCGGCGCCCGACAGCACTTCGATCTTGGCCTCGGCGAGAACCTTGCCCTGCTCCAGCGTCAGCACGCGCGCGATGTCGTCGGCGCGCTCACGGACCAGGTTCGCGGCTTTGCGCAGGATGCCCGAGCGCTCGAACGAGGAAACCTTGCGCCAGATCGCGAAGCCCTTCTCGGCGGCTGCGATCGCGCGGTCGAGATCGGCGCGGCTGGCGTGACCCAGCGTCGCGAGGGCTGTGTTCTTGGCCGGGTTCATCACCTCCTGCGACTTGCCCGAGGTCGGCTGCACCCACTGTCCGTCGATATAGTGATTGAGCGTTTCGTAAGCGGTCATAACTGCTCCTTGAGGGCAATTCGCTATATTTGGCTTGACACAACGCTAGAGGGTCAGGCCGGCATCATGCAAGGGGTATCCGGTCGGTGATGCCGGTCGGCCGCGGCCAAGCCTGACCGATCCGCGCGCCATTGCCGCGTACGGCCCGGTCGCACTGTTCAGTCGCGCTGTTCTTAAGGCGGCACGCGCGGGATGACCAGCCCCTACGCGGCCGAGGCAGCAGCAAACCCCAGCAAGGCTGGAACCACTCTAGAATGCGCGTTTCATCGCCGGACGTCGAGGCTGTAGAGTTCGCCGGGATCGACCACCAGACCGACCGCGAGACGGATCGCCATCATCAACACGATCAGCGCCAGCATCGCACGCAACTGCTCCGCATTGAGCCGCATCCCCGCGCGCACGCCGAACTGCGAGCCGATCACGCCGGCAAGCATCAGCGGCAATGCGAGCGACAGGTCCACGGCGAAGTTCTGCGTCGCCTGCAGCACCGTGGTGAAGGCCGTCACGAACACGACCTGGAACTGCGATGTCCCGATCACGATCCGGGTTGGCATCCTCAGCAGATAAATGAGCGCCGGCACCAGCACAAAGCCGCCGCCCACGCCCATGATCGCTGTGAGCCAACCGACCATGGCGCCGATGACCACCGGGGGGATCGCGCTGATGTAGAGCTTGGAGACATGGAACCGCATCTTGACCGGCAGCCGCTGCGCCCAGATGTGCTGCCCGCCGCGGCGGCTCGAGACTTTGGCCGGCCCGGCGGACTTCAGGATCGTCCGCACGCTCTCATTCAGCATCAGCACGCCGACCGTGCCGAGCAGGACGACGTAAGCGACGTTGATCGCGAAATCGAGCTGACCCGCCGCCTTGAGCAACCTCTGGATGCCGACTCCCGTCGTCGCACCGATCAGACCACCGGCGACCAGCAGCAGCCCCATCGGGACGTCGACATTGCCGCGCTTCCAGTTGGCGGCCGCACCGGAAACCGACGAAGCCACCACCTGGCTTACGCCGGTGCCGACCGCAACCGCTGGAGGGACACCGAGGAAGATCAGGATCGGAGTCGCGATGAACCCGCCACCGATCCCGAACATGCCGGATAGGAATCCGACCACAAGCCCGAGCCCGATCAGCAGCCCCAAATCGAGCGCGATCCCGGCGATCGGCAGATAGATCGACATGCGTCAGCTATTCCTCGTGCGGCCCTCGTGCGCGCCCCGCGCGTGCGCCATAGACCCCGCGACTCGTCGCGGCACTGTGGTCCAGCGTCGCGGCGCGAGCAACAGCCGCGCGCGCCTGAACTTCAGATAGGGGCCACACGGTACCTACCGTTGCGTGCCCGCACAACGCGGGCGATAAGTACAAAGATCCAGTTTGACGAGGAGACGACCATGACCGCGCGTCCGCGGCGCAGCGCACTCTATATGCCTGGCTCGAACGCCCGCGCGCTCGAGAAGGCCAAGACAATCGCGGCCGATGCCGTGATCCTCGACCTCGAGGACGCGGTGGCGCCGGACGCGAAGCCGGTCGCGCGCACGCAGGTCGCCAATGCGGTCAAGGGCGGCGGTTATGGCCCGCGTGAGGTCGTGATCCGCATCAACGGCCTCGATACGCCGTGGGGCAACGACGATCTCGCGGCTGCCGTCGCTGCCGGACCCGATGCCATCCTCATTCCGAAAGCGGAGAGCAGCGAAGATGTCGACCGCGCATCGGCCGCCATGCGCCGGGCCGGCGCGGGCGAGGCGATGGAGCTCTGGGCAATGGTCGAGACGCCGATCGCGATCCTCAAGGCGGGTGAAATCGCGGGCGCGGCACGTCATGCAGGCTCGCGGCTCGGCGTCCTGGTGCTCGGCCTCAACGACCTCGTCAAGGAAACGGGCGCGATCCTCGACAGCGAGCGCACCGCGGGGCTCTATTGGATGTCGGCGGCGCTCACCGCCGCGCGCGCCCACGGGCTGACGATCCTCGATGGCGTCTATAACAACTTCCGCGACACCGAGGGCTACGCGAAAGAGGCCCGTCAGGGCCGAGCGCTCGGCTTCGACGGCAAGACGCTCATTCATCCCGATCAGGTCGCGCTTGCCAACGAGGTCTTCTCACCGCCCGCCGCCGAGGTCGAGTTTGCGCGCAAGATCATCGCTGCGTTCGACTTGGCCGAGAACAAGGGCAAGGGCGTCATCAACCTCGAGGGCCGCATGGTCGAGCTGCTGCACGCCGAGATCGCACGCAAGACGGTCGCGATCGCCGATGCGATTGCGGCGCGTTCTTGAGTTTTTCCGCCGGCTGCGGGGAAGAGGTTCTCCGCCACCGACGGTGTGCCATGCCGGCGGATATCGCGAGTTGCCTATCGTCTTCTGCACCGGATTGTCATGAGCCAGATTGCCCTCACCGCTACCGTTGAACGCTGGCCGATCGCTGGCGCGTTCACGATCTCGCGCGGATCGCGCACCGAGGCGGTGGTAGTGGTGGTCGAGGCACGCGCCGATGGCCATATCGGGCGCGGTGAGTGCGTGCCGTATGCGCGTTACGGCGAAACCGTCGAGGGTGTCGTCGCGGCGATCGATGGCGCGCACAGCATCGCCTCGCGCGCCGAACTCGCCGATCGCCTGCCACCGGGCGCGGCGCGCAACGCCATTGACTGCGCGCTTTGGGACCTCGAAGCCAAGCGCGCAGGCGCGCGCGCATCGGACCTCGCAGGGCTGCCTTCGCTGAAGCCGCTCGCGACCTGCTACACGCTGAGCCTCGACACGCCTGATGCCATGATGCAGCGCGCACGCGAGGCGAGCCAGCATCCGCTGCTCAAAATAAAACTTGGCGGCGGCTCACACGATGCCGAGCGCATGCGCGCGATCCGCGCCGCGCGGCCTGACGCGCGTCTCGTCGCCGACGCCAACGAGGGATGGAAGCCGGACGAACTGGAGAGCCTGCTTGCCGTCGCCGCAGAAGCGCGCTTCGAGTTGGTCGAGCAACCGCTCCCCGCCGGCGACGACGTGGCGCTCGCGCACATCTCCCGCCCCGTACCCGTATGCGCGGATGAATCCGCGCATACGATCGATGGCGTCGCCGCGCTCCGCGACCGCTATGACGCGGTCAACATCAAGCTCGACAAGACCGGCGGGCTCACGGGCGCGCTTGCGATGTCAGCGGAAGCCCGCCGCCTCGGCTTCAAGACGATGGTTGGCTGCATGCTCGCGACGTCGCTCGCGATGGCCCCTGCCGTGCTCGTCGCCCAGACCGCCGATTGGGTCGACCTCGACGGTCCACTGCTGCTGGCTCGCGATCGGGAGCATGGGCTCGCGTATCGCGATGGTCTCGTGTTCCCGGCCACGGCTGAACTTTGGGGATAGCACGCAACATCCCTTCTCCCCGCAAGGCCGGAGGGAAGGAGACGTGCGGTAGCACTCGAAGAGCTTGCCAATGAAACGCCAACCGGCGAGGCAGCGGCCGCGGAAGCTAAAGACTCGC
>CAZKZT010000279.1:0-5286 GCA_964557265.1 uncultured Hyphomicrobium sp. | reverse complement strand
AGACCATCCGGGACGGCGTCGCCAAGCTCGCCGAGATCTGTAACCGGGAGTTCGGTGTGCCGACGCGCATCGCCAACGTCGGCCGGTAAGATACCATCAGATAAGGAGAAAACTCGACCGGTGGCGCGCCAGCGCTGCCGGTCGCGTGATCTGGTGGATAGCGGGGAAAGGGCCTCGTTTTTATATGGAACAATTGGCGAACATGAGCTAGGTTAGCGCTCCGAGGAACAGGAGGTCCGATCGCGCGCCCTTGGGCGGTCTGACCGGATGGAAGCCTATGAACGAACCCGTCATTCACTGCCCGAACTGCCAGTCCGAGATCAAGCTTACGGAGTCACTCGCGGCGCCGATCGTCGCGCAGACGCGTCAGCAGTTCGAACGCGCCTTGGCCGCCAAGGATGCGGAAGTCGCCAAGCGGGAGGCCGCGCTCAAGACGCAGCAGAGTGAGCTGGCGGCGGCCAAGGCATCGCTCGATGAACAGGTTGCCGCGAAGCTGAAGACGGAACGCGCTGCCATCGCCGAGGCGGAGGCCAAGAAGGCACGCGCGTTCGCGGCCGCGGATCTGGAGCAGAAGGCGCAGGAGCTGGGCGAGCTGCAGGAAGTCCTGAAGCAGCGCGATGCAAAGCTCGCTGAAGCGCAGAAGCAGCAGGCTGAGCTCATCCGCAAGCAGCGCGAACTCGATGATGCCAAGCGCGAGATGGATCTCACTATCGAGAAGCAGGTGCAGGAGTCGCTGACGGCAGTACGCGACAAGGCCAAGCTGGAGGCCGAGGAAGCGCTCAAGATGCGCGTTGCCGAGAAAGAGGAGACGATTTCGGCCATGCAGCGCCAGATCGAGGATCTGAAGCGCAAGGCTGAGCAAGGTTCGCAGCAGCTTCAGGGCGAGGTTCTGGAACTCGAGCTCGAATCGCTGCTGCGTTCGAAGTTCCCGCTGGATTCGATCGAGCCAGTCGCGAAAGGCGAACTCGGCGCCGACGTGCTGCAGCGCGTTCTGGGCGTATCCGGCCAAGCGTGCGGTACGATCCTCTGGGAATCCAAGCGGACGAAGAATTGGAGCGACGGCTGGCTCGCGAAATTGCGTGACGATCAGAGGTCGGCCGGGGCGGAGCTGGCGCTGCTGGTTTCGAATGCGCTGCCCAAGGGCGTCACGGCATTCGATCACATCGATGGCATCTGGGTTGCCGAGCCTCGCTGCGCGATCCCCGTCGCGATCGCGTTGCGCCAGTCACTGATCGAGATCGCGAAGGTGCGGCAGGCAGGTGAAGGCCAGCAGACCAAGATGGAGCTCGTCTATGAGTATCTGACCGGGCCGCGTTTCCGGCATCGCATCGAGGCCATCGTCGAGAAATTCACCGAAATGCAGCTCGATCTGGATCGCGAGCGCAAGACGATGACGCGGTTGTGGGCGAAGCGGCAAACGCAGATCGATGGCGTGATCGGCTCGACGGTCGGAATGTACGGGGATCTGCAGGGCATCGCGGGCAAAGCGCTACAGGAGATCGAAGCGCTGTCTGCGCCTGCCCTGGATGCGCCGGAGTATGAGAACCAGTAGGGCCGCCGGGCGGCTGAGGTGCGTCAGCGTGCGCCGAATGCGCGGCCGAGCAATCGCTTGAGGATGCCCCAGCCGAAGCGCACGACGAGCAGGCGGATGATCCAGCTCATCACGCCGCCCTTGGAGAAGCCGAGCGCGTTGCCGATCAGATCGCGGACGCTGCGCCGCACGGTCTGATCGCCGCTGACCTTGGGGCCGGAGCCGCGGCGCAGGATGTCGGAGATATCGTCGAACGAGGAACGGCCCGAGCTGCGGCCGAAATCTCCAGGCATCGACGGCGGTACCTGCTGCGGGATCGAGCCGGGCGACCGTTGCTCGTCAGGTGCCGATTGCGTCGGCGGGTCGAACGGGCTTCGCTGCTGCGGCACCTCGCGCGGTGTTTCCAGCGGCGGGCGCGCGCCGCCGCGATCGGGAATGCCGTCGATCGGCCCTTGCTGCGGCAGCTCGAAGCCGCGGCCGCTGAAGCCGCCGTCGTCACCTGACGAACGTCCGCCGCGCGGGAATTGCATCGGGCTGTCGCTGTTGCCGGAGCCGCTTCCTGTTCCGCCGGGCAGGCGTTTCAGGATGTCGCCGAGGCCGCCCTGGAGATAGCGCTGCAGCGCCGACATCAGCATCGACGCAATGAACGGCAGCAGCATCTTGATCAGCGACTCCGAGAGGCCCGAAGCCTGCGCGGCGTGCGCGGCGATCGTCCGGCTTCCGCCCTTGCCGCCGACGATGTGGCCGAGGATCGCGTTGCCGTCCGTGACGGCGTTGGGATCATCGGCGAAATTGGGATTGGTCAGCGATGCCGTGTGCTGCGGCGCGCCGAGGGCCGCGATGAGGTCGGCGAGGCCACCGCGGGATAGGGTGTTGCGCTCGATGTGCCGAGTGAGCTCGGGGACGATCGTTGCGATTGCGGTGCGCACCTGCTCGGGGTCTGCCCCCTGACGCCGCGCTGCCTCGATGATCGCGCGCCCGGCAGGGCTATCGCTCAACGCTTCTTCGATCCGCATGGAGTCCTCGGCAACCTGATCAGAACGGGTTCCACGTCGCCTTGGGCGTGAACCTCAGATAGCCGACATTGGCGCCGAGGCGGAAGCCGAGTCCAGTGCGGATCGGCGCCATAATGACTTTCTCGTTGCTGAGGAAGGTGATGCCCGCGCCGCCGATGAAGTAGGCCGAGCCGTCGATCCCGCTGAATCCGCTGTAAAGTTCGCGGACATTGTCGAGCCGGTAGATGAGGAACAATGTGCGCGAACCCGAAGCGCCGAAGTCGTAGCCGACCGACGGGCCGTGCCAGTAGATCTTGCTCGGCTTCTGGTTCTTCATGTAGACGCGCCCGTTGCCGTAGCGGACGCCCGCGATGAACGCGCCGCCGCCTTCTTCGCCGATCACGTAGGCGGTCGGGCGGCCATACTGCGAGAAGGCGTGCTCGATGATCTTGCCGAGGCTGGACGAGATCGTGCCGGAGATGCCCTTGGCTGCGTCCTTGATCTCGTTGATCGAGTAGGTGTCGGAAGCCGGAGGCGATTTCGCGGGCGGCGGCGGTGCGGCGGCCGCTGGCAGCTGGATCGAGGCTACAGTCTGCGGGCTGGTCAACGGCTGCGGCGACGGTGGCGCTGCCGGAATCACGCTCTCAGGTGTCGTCGTCACGCGCCACTGGCCGACGATGGGGCCGCCGAGTGCCGCCGGGGCCGAGGCCGTAGCCGCTGGCGGCGGTGCGGCAGGCGGCAACTCGACGTGCGAAACGCGAGACCGGGTCGTTTCGCTCGGCAATGTCGTGTCGACGCGGGCGACAGTCGCCGGCCGTTGATAGGTGCTGAGCGAAGGCGGCTTGGAGACGGCCGCAGATGGCTGGCCCGGCAGCGGTTCTGTGGATCGCATAGCCAGCGCGGCGTTGATCCTTTTCAGCACCAGCTCGGATTTGGCGCGGACGGTTTCTTGCAGGGTCGTGGAGGTGGCGCGCAGCTCCGCGAGCTTGGCGCAGTCCGGGTGCTGGCCGCCGTCCTCGGCGATCCGGTCCATCGTTGCGAGAAGTTGCGCCGCTTTCTGATCGAGGGCCCCCGTCTCCATATCCGCCAGCAATTGGCGGGCGCGGTCAGCCTCCTCTTCGTCTCGCCATCCGTGGCGGACTTTGAGCTGGCGGACGCCGGCCAGGATGCGGGGCTGGGTCTCGTTGCTCTGCTTCCTCAGCGCGGCGGCTGTCTCATCGACGACGCGTGAGAAGACCTCCCGCCCGCAATCGGAACTTTGCGCGGCAGACGACTGGCCGAACGCGGCCGTCGCGGAGGCGACAGTTATCGCCAGCAGGACGGTCAGCCGTTGGGTGAGCATTGCGTGCGCCCCCGAGGTTGCAACATGGTTACCACTAAAATGAGGTAGTCCGTGTCACGAGAGGCGTCAATTCGTCTGTGAATCCCGAGCGTTGCCGGATGGATACAGCGCCTGAGGCGATGGCCGAAAGGGTCTTGTCGGATTGTTGGCGTGCATCAGAGGGTGATCTGTCGCGGTAGTGGATTGATATAACGTGAATAATACTCATGGACATGGGCTGGCAATCGGAGATCAGCCGCGGCGGGGAGGCCCGTTGTTATCTCTTGCAATGGATATCACGATCTGCAAGTTGGCCTGGAGATGTCCACATCGGCGCATACGCGCTCGTTCACGCGCGGTACCATGCCGCAATCGAGATGATCGCGGATGGACAGCATCCAAATCGATGCTGCCGGCGGGCGCGGCAGGTCATTCATGGAGGGTGGCGTGAGCATGACAGTCGATGCGATGTTCGTGCTGGCGACGGCTGCCTTTGCCTGGGGGCTCAGCCTTGCCACCTACCGCTGGCTTGCCATGCAAAATGGCTGGACAATGGGGGCCTGGCAGACGGCGCAGCCGCTGTTGCCCCGCGTCATCGGACTGATCGCGATAGCCGCCGCACTGCTGTTCGCACTCGCGCGCGGCTTCGATACGGCCGTTCTGGTGCTTCTGCTCGGCCTGCTGGCGGCCTTCTGCTGGACGGGTCTGCTGAGGGTTGGTGCCCAGAGCGCTTTGATATTCGCCCCCGCCGCAGCCGCTCTGTTGCTGATCGGGTGGTTGTCCGGCGGGATTTAAGCATCAGGCCGCGGCGGCGTGACCATTGCTCAACGCGCGCGGGCGTGGCATCACGTGGTCGCGCAAATGTCCGCCCGTTCAGCAGGAACCGAAGGCACCATGTCCGTCAGACGACTGCACCCGGATCAGCCGCCATCCTTTGACTTCACGCCTGAGAACCTCGCGTGGGCCGAGGAGGTCATCAGGCGCTATCCTGCTGGGAAGCAGGCGTCCGCCGTGATTCCGCTCCTGTGGCGCGCTCAGGAGCAGCACGACAATTGGCTGCCGGAGCCTGCGATCCGCTACGTGGCCGACATGCTCGGCATGGCGTACATCCGCGTCTACGAGGTCGCGACCTTCTACACGATGTTCCAGCTCTCGCCGGTCGGGAAGAAGGCGCACGTGCAGCTTTGCGGCACGACGCCGTGCATGCTGCGCGGTTCGGAAGCGCTGAAGGAGGTATGCCAGCGGCGCATCCATCACGATCCGCACCATCTCTCGGCGGATGGCAATTTCTCATGGGAAGAGGTCGAGTGCCTCGGCAGTTGTGCCAATGCGCCGATGGTGCAGATCTTCAAGGACACCTACGAAGACCTGACTCCGGAGCTGCTCGAGAAAGTGCTCGACGGTTACGCGGCCGGCAAGCCGCCGAAGCCCGGCTCGCA
>CAZKZT010000278.1:0-5339 GCA_964557265.1 uncultured Hyphomicrobium sp. | reverse complement strand
GACCGCTGCACGGCCATCACCTGAGAGGATCTCGACATGGAGACCGGTATCGCTCAATCGCTTCACGACTTCGCGTGCATCAACGCGCAGCGGATCGGCAAAGCGAAACGCGATCGCGCGTCCATCCGCCTCGCGTAACCACAGCCTCGACGCCGACGTGCCATCATCGTGCGTCGTGACCTCGCAGAAACGTGCGGATCCGAGCCGTGTTTCGCCGGCAATACCGGCGTGACGGAGACCGGCGCCGGCCAGCTCCGCCACGTCCGGTACCGGCGCCACGGCGATACCGCGGGCCTTCGCCGCCCCAACGACCGCGCGTGCGTACGGGTGCCGGCTCGCAATCGCGAGACCGGCCGCGCGGCCGAGGGCGACATCGTCAATCTCCGCGCCGTTGACGAGCCGCGGCTCGCCAAGCGTCAGCGTTCCTGTCTTGTCGAGCACGATGGTGTCGATCTCGGCCATGCGTTCGAGACCATCGGCAGCCTTGAGGATGACCCCACCGCGGAACAACCGGCCGCTGGCGACGACCTGCACCGCCGGCACGGCCAGCGCGAGCGCGCACGGGCATGTGATGATGAGCACGGCGACCGCTGCCGTCAGAGCCGGCTCCCAGCCGTAGCCGAGCAGCATCCAGCCGATGAACGTGCAGGCACCGAGCAGATGCACCGCTGGCGCATACATGCGCGCCGCGCGATCGGCGAGGCGCACATAGCGTCCACGCGCCTGCTCGGCAGACGCCATCAGCCGCGAGATGTCCGCGAGGAGCGTGTTCTCTTCGCGCGCCAATGCTTCGGTGGTGAGCGTACCGGCGACGCTGATCGTGCCCGAGTAAATGAGATCGCCCGGTTCGACGTGGCGCGGACGGCTCTCTCCGGTGATGAGACTCTCGTCGACATCGGCGGTGCCGCTGACAACGCGCGCATCGACGGGAATGCGCTCACCCGCGGCGACGAGGATGCGCATACCTGCCGCCACATCGCGCGTCGGCAGCCGCGTAGTCGTACCATCCGCGTTGACGACTGTCGCGGCGGTCGCGCGCAGGCCGAGCAGGTTCTGCGCCGCACCTGTCGCGCGGGAGCGCATGGCGATGTCGAGATAGCGCCCGACCAGCAGGAAGAACAGCAACGTCACTGCGGCGTCGAAATAGACCTGGTCGCTGCCGCGCGCGGTCTGGTAGAGGCTCATGCCCGTCGCAAGCAGCACACCGAGCGAGATCGGCACATCCATGTTGAGCTGGCGCGCCCGGATCGCACGTACCGCCGAGCGGAAGAACGGCTGGCCCGCATACGCGACCGCTGGCAGCGCCACCAGCGCCGACAGCCAATGGAACAGCGTCTTCAGCGAATCATCCATGTCGCTCGCGATGCCGGCCCACACCGCGACCGACATCAGCATGATGTTCGACGCGGCAAAGCCCGCGACGCCGAGGCGGCGCAGATAATCGGCGTCGTGCGCCGCATGGGCCGGCACTGCACTATCGACCAGCTCGTATGCCTTGAAGCCCGCGCCGCGGACAGCATCGACGAGCGCCTCAACGTCGGCGCCCGACGGCGTGGTCGTGACGTGCGCGCGGCCGTTCGAGAGGTTGACGCGCGCCGCCGTCACACCCGGCAGGTCCTGCAGGGTCCGCTCGACCTTGCGGATGCAGTTGCCGCAATGCATGCCTTCGACGACCAGCGTCACATCGCGCACGTCGGCGCGCGCCGCCGATGCCGGGACATCGCGCAGTGTTGCGACGCTCAAGGTTTCAGCCACAGCCGCCTCCTAAGCTGGTGGGCAACCGTTTCCGGCGCCGCGCCCGTGCGCGCCTCGAGGTTCACGATCCACGCGCCGGCATCCGGCGGCACGATGCGCGTCGCGTAGGTGCCGGGCCGGGTCTCCTCAAAGGCAAGCCTGGTGTCGTGACTTGCGGTCGAGGGCCGCCCGATCGAGCCGGTCACGTGCAAGCCTTCGACGGGCGCGCCGAGCCGGTTCGTCATCCGCAACGTCACCTGACCGTCGCGCGCAATCTCGAGCGCATCCTGCCACCCAAGCGCCGTCTGCGCCTCGTCTGCCGCGATCCGCTGATTGTACTGGAGGCCCTTGCGATAGGGCTCGACCGCGACGATGCCCGTGTAGGTCTTGATCGCGGAGTAGAGAAACACGCCATTGACCGCGAACACGACCAGGAAGAAGCCGATGAAGACCATCAGCACATGGCGACCCTTGAGCTGCCAGGTCTCGTCGATTGGCTCGGCACTCATGGCTTGGCTCCCTGTACTGGCGCCTGGAACAGTGTGCCGCGCGTCGCGGTCTGTCCGGACGTGGTGTCTTTGATTTCAAACGTGGCCGCGGTCGAGGCATCGCGGAGATTCCGGAGTTCGTCGCGCGGCACGGTCACGAACACGCGCACCTCGCGCAGCGTGTTGGTCGGCACTGCCACTTCGAGCGCGCTGCCTGCTTCTGCGCCGACCATCGAGACCGTTGCGCCGGGCAGATTTTTGAGCGAGAGCGCGAACGTGCGCGGCTCGTGCAGCTTGTTGAGAATCTTCACCGTATAGCCGTTGCGGATCCCGCCTTCCGACAAGCGTACGAACGGCGGATTGCGATCGTGCTGGATGTTGAGCTCCAGCGTCGTGCGATTGAGGAGTGCGACCAGCATGATGATCCCGACCAGAACAATGATACCGGAGTAGAGCAGCGTGCGCGGCCGGATGAGCTGCACCGGCTCGCGCACGGCGCCCTGCGCGGCAGCCTCCTGTTTGGCCACGGTGTCATAAGAGATCAGGCTGCGCGGACGCCCGATCTTGTCCATGATCTCGTTGCAGGCATCGATGCACAGCGCGCACTGGATGCATTCCATCTGGAAGCCGTCGCGGATATCGATGCCCATCGGGCAGACGACGACGCACGCCTTGCAGTCGATGCAGTCGCCACGCACCGACCAGTCGACGACGCCATCCTTGCCCTTGCGCGCCGGCCCGCGCGGCTCGCCACGTTCGGGCCGATAGCCGACGAGCAGCGTGTGCGAGTCCGTCATCGCACCCTGGATGCGCGGCCATGGGCACATGTAGATGCAGACCTGCTCGCGCGCGAGACCGCCGAGCAGATACGTCGTCGCCGCGAAGATGCCGAGGAACAGGTACGCGATCATCGGCGCGGTGCCCGTGGCGAGCTCGGCGGCGAGCGTCGGGGCATCGCGGAAATAGAACACCAGCGCGCCGCCGGTGAGGAGACCGATCAGCAGCCACGTCAGGTGCGTCATGGTCTTCAGGAAGACCTTGCGGATGCCCCACGGTTCCTTGTCGAGGCGGATGCGCGCATTGCGGTCGCCCTGCCAGATCCGTTCGACCGCGATCATGAGATCGGTCCACACCGTCTGCGGACAGGCGTAGCCGCACCACACGCGGCCCGCGATCGAGGTCACGAGGAACAGCGCGAGCGCCGCGAGCACCAGCAGACCGGTGACGAAGTAGAACTCCTGCGGCCAGATCTCGAGGAAGAAGAAGAAGAAACGGTTGTGCTCCATGTCGAGCAGCACCGCTTGATCGGGCAGATCCGGCCCGCGATTCCAGCGTAGCCATGGCAGGCCGTAGTAGATCGCGAGCGCGACCGCCATCACGATCCATTTGACCAGCCGGAACTGGCCGTGTGCGAGACGCGGATAGATCGTCTGGCGCGACGCGTAGAGCTGGCGATCTGCGGCGCGATTGACGGCCGAGACGTCGTGCGCCTCGACATCGCCCGACGCCGCACGCGCCGTCTTCGGACGCGCACCCGGGTCATTCCGTCGATCGAGGACCGTCGTCACCGTCCGCTCCCGCGGTCGAGCCGATACAGTGGTGTGTCACGACCCGTGAACCACCGCACGGCCTCAGTCATCGCACTCCAGAGCGCCACACGATCGCGCCGCTCGGTTTCGCGCATCGGGGCGGCGGCGCGCTGTTGAGCGGGTGCGGCTTCCGCTGCTTGCCGCAGCGCCAGCGCAATCGCCAACTCGCATCCGCAACAGCACATTTGCGCCGCTCCCGCGTCTCCGCCTATTTTCCGCCGCCGAGGCTGTGCACGTAGATCGCCAGCGACTTCAGCGTTGCCGGATCGAGCCGTCCCTGCCACGCCGGCATCGAGCCGCCCCGACCGGTCACGATCGACTGCACGATGTCGACCTTCTGGCCGCCGAACAGCCAGATCTCATCGGTCAGGTTGGGCGCGCCGACTTCCGGGTTGCCCTTGCCTTCCTCGCCGTGACACGTCACGCACTGATCAGCAAATATCTTGGCACCGCGGCCGGCCGCTGCGGCATCCGTCGAACGCTTGGACAGTGACAGCACGAACTCCGCCGCATCGTTGATCTCAGCCGACGTCAGGACGCCGTCGAGGCCGTACTTCGGCATATCGCTGATGCGCGACTCCGTGGCACCGCTGCGGATGCCGTGATTGATCGTCGTGAGGATGTCGGTGAGCTTGCCGCCCCACAGCCAATCGTCGTCGTTGAGGTTGGGATAGCCGACAAAGCCCTGCGCGCCGCGGCCATGGCAGGGCGCACAGTTGGTCGCAAACGATGCCCCGCCGCCGACCATGGCGAAGCGGAGCAGATCGGGATTGTTCTTCACCTCGTCGAGCGGCGTCTTCTCGAGCGCGGTGCGGAATGTCGCCTGCGCAGCCTGCGCCTCGTTCAGTTCAGCCGTCACGGTCGAGCGCTGGCTGTAGTTCCAGATGCCCTTGGTGTAGCCGTTGAGCGTCGGCCATGCGGGGTAGACGATCATGTAGCCGATCGCCCAGACGATCGACACATAGAAGGTCATCAGCCACCACTTCGGCAGCGGCTTGTTGAGCTCCTTGATGCCATCCCACTCGTGCCCGGTCGTCTCTACGCCGGTAACGTGATCGATATCCGGCTTGTGGCTCATGCCCGCCCCCGCTTGGCTTTCTGGCTATCGTCGAGATCGAGAGCGCGGCGCTGCGCTTCCTCGAAGCGCGGACCGTTCGCCGGCCAGAGCGCGTAGATGACGACGCCCGCGAACAGGACGACGAACATCAGGAGCGAAACCACCTGACTGACAGTGGCGACGGAGTTGTAGGTCATGTCGCTCTCCCTTACCGCAGGTTCGGACCGGCGGCGTCGAACGTCGCGAAGTCGACGAGCTGGCCGAGGATCTGGAGATAGGCGATCAGCGCATCCATTTCGGTCGGTGCCGTGCCCGGCTTGCCGTCGAACTTGGCCACCTTCGCCTTCGGGTAGCGCTTCAGCAGCTCACGCGCGGGCCGGCTGTCGGGATTGATCTGTGCCGCGATGTCGGTCCGCAACGTGCTGATCATGTCGTCGGTATAGGGCACGCCGACCTTGCGCAGCGTCTTGA
>CAZKZT010000277.1:0-5425 GCA_964557265.1 uncultured Hyphomicrobium sp. | reverse complement strand
TGTGCGACGTTAGCGTATGCCCGCCGCCCCTCATCCTAACCTTCTCCCCGTAAAGGACAGGGAGAGGGGATCATTTCGCCTTTTCCCTGAGAAACCGCAGCATCCGCTCGTTGGCGCGGACGGGCTGTTCGACGTGGGCGAAATGGCCGGCGTCTTCCGCCTTCTCAAGCGTGAAGCTGGTGAAGTAGTCGCCGAGCTTGTCGGAGAAGTCATAGCGCAGGACGGGGTCGTGCGCCCCCCAGTAGAAGTACGCGGGCGTGGCGATGGGTGGCGGCGGCGACAACTTTCCTGCCGCCGTGAGCGCGCGCACTTTCGCGATGCCGACGTACCAGTCGAAGCCGCCTTGCAGGTTGCCCGGCCGCATGAAGTTGTCGACCCACTCTTCGAGGTAGGGATCGAACGCCGTCTTCTGATGGCTCCAGTGGGTGAGGAAGTGGCGGAAGTAGATGCGGCACGCCTCGCGCGATGAGCCGACGAGGTCGGCGGTGAAGTCCTTCTGATGGAACTGCTGGTACCAGGTTTCGCGGAAGTGGCTGTACTCGCCCCATCGCTGGCCGATGCCCGGATAGGTGCAATTGAAGAAGAACAGCGCCGACACGCGCTCCGGCGCCGTGATCGCGGTCTGCTGGGCGACGTAGGAACCGACGTCGTGACTGACGATGGCGAAGCGATCGAGGCCGAGCGCATCGGCGAGTGCCAGAACATCGCCCGCGAGCTTGTTGACGGGCGTACCGTCGGCCGAGCGCGGCACCTTGGAGACGGTACGGCCGAAGCCGCGCAGATCCGGTGCGATGCAGTCGAAGTGCGGCGCGAGCGCGGGAAGCGCGTGCATCCAGGTGCGATTGAACTCGGGCCAGCCGTGCAGGAAGATGACCGGATGGCCGCTGCCCGCGCGCGCGTAATTGATGCGGAGCTCGCCGGTCTCCGCGATCCGGCCGCTCCAGTCGATCGCCATGAGCCGTTTCCTCGCTGATGTTCGTTTTCAGCGAGGATAGGCTGCTGTGGAGGTCACTGCAACGCGAGCGCTGCCGCAGCGGTCAGTAGGTCGCGAAGATCTCGGCGAGACGGGCGGGATCGCTGGTCCTGGTCAGCGCGAGTGCCAGCAGGACGCGGGCTTTCTGCGGTGTCAGATTGTCGGCTGCGATGAGCCCGGCCTCGCGCAGAGGCCGCGCGGTGAAGGCACGCCCCGAGCCGACGCGCGTTGCGAGAACGACCACCACGCCAGCGGCAATCGCTTCCTTGTAGGCGGCGAACTCGGCTGGCGTCAGCATGCCCGGCGCAAAAGCAGCGGCGATGATGCCCTTGGCACCTGCGGCCACGAAGGCGCGCGTCGCGGTACCGTCGCCGCCGGTGTAGGAGTAGGCGATGTCGACGCGGGGCAGGGCATCGAGCGCGCGGATGTCGAACTCGGTGTCGGGGCCAGCGCGCCGGACCGGGCGGCGATAGAACGTGATGCGATCGCCGTCGGCATGGCCGAGCGCGCCGAAATCCGGGCTGCGGAAGGTTTGCAGCCGCCCGGTGGAGGTTTTCGTCACCTCGCGCGCGGCGCTGATCTCGTCGTTGAGAAGGACGAGCACACCGAGGCCGCGCGCGTCGGGATGCGCGGCGGTGCGGATGGCGTTGACGAGGTTGAGGCCCGCGTCGGACGACAGGGCGCTCGAAGGCCGTTGCGCGCCGACGATGACGATCGGCACATTCACTTTGGCGGTGAGCGAGAGCGCGTAGGCGGTTTCCTCGAGTGTCGCCGTGCCGTGCAGAATGACGATTCCAGCGAGATCCGGATGATCGGCGACCGCCTTCTCGGCCGCGAGGACCAGCGACTTCCATTCGGGGAAATAGATCGCCGGGGAGGGGACCGCCTTGAAGCGGATCGAGATCACCTCGGCGACCTCGTTGACCTCCGGGTAGCGAGAAACCAGCTGGTCGGCCTCCAGCATCGTGCCGGAGGAGCCGTACTCGATGAGGTCGAGCGAGCCGAGGCTGCTCATGGCGGTGATGGTGCCGCCTGTGCCGATAACGGCAACCTTGGGTTTCGCGCTCATGGGGATTCCTCGATCTCGATGGGGTTCGCCGAAACGATACGGGGCGGACATCGCTGTCCGCCCCGATATTCAACGCTCAACTGCGGACTGTGAAGAGGCACGCCGCCTGAATCCGCGGCATGCCGTCCTGCACGCGGCTAGTGCGCCGCCGGCGCGCCCGCTGCCCACACGTAGATGGTGACGAACAGGAACAGCCAGACGACGTCGACGAAGTGCCAGTACCAGGCGGCCGCCTCGAAGCCGAAATGCTGCTTCGGCGTGAAGTGGCCCTTGAGCGCGCGGAACAGGCAAACGGCAAGGAAGATCGTTCCGATGAGCACATGGAAGCCATGAAAGCCCGTCGCCATGAAGAACGTCGCGCCGTAGATGTGGCCCGAGTAGTTGAAGGCGGCGTGGCCGTACTCGTAAGCTTGCAGCAGCGTGAAGAACGCGCCGAGGAAGACAGTCAGCGCCAGACCCCAGATGAGGCCGCGACGGTCGTTCTCGAGCAGCGCATGATGCGCCCACGTCACCGTGGTGCCCGACAGCAGCAGGATCAGCGTGTTGACGAGCGGCAGGCCCCAAGGGTCGAACGTCGCGTGGAAATTGTCCGAGGGTATCGGGGGCCACTGGCCGCCGGTGAGCGCGTTGCGCTCGACCATGCCGATCACCTGGGTGCTGTTCGGCAGCGTATGAACGGCGGCCGGGAACAGCGCCGCGTCGAAGAACGCCCAGAACCACGCGACGAAGAACATCACCTCGGAGGCGATGAACATGATCATGCCGTAACGCAGGTGGAGCTGCACGACCGGCGTGTGATCGCCCGCGTGCGCCTCCTTGATCACGTCGCGCCACCACATGAACATGGTGTAGAGCACGGCCATGACGCCGAGGCCGAACAGCCACGAACCCCTCATGCCGAAGACGCCGGGCCCATCGCCCAACGACCTCATCCACACGATGGCGCCGAGGGCGATCACGAAGCCCGACACCGAGCCGACGAGCGGCCACGGACTTGGATTGAGCAGGTGGTAGTCGTGATTTTTTGCGTGCGCGTCGGCCATGCCGCTCAGTCTCCCTGTCCCCGTATCATTCCGTTCCGCGGGCTCTGTCGTGCACGCGCGGCAGCAATTCTCGTATTTCCCGGCCTCACGACCCCTGACCCGGCTTGGCGCCCGCATCCTTGACCTTGGCGGCTCCGGATGCGGTCGCGGCAGGTTTGGTCACCTCGTAGAACGTGTACGACAACGTGATCGCGTTCAGGCGCTTGGCGTCTGGATCCTTCACGATCTCCGGGTCGACGAAATAGCTGACCGGCATTTCCATCGATTCGCCGGGCTCGAGCCGCTGCTCGGTGAAGCAGAAGCAGGCGAGCTTATTGAAGTATCCGCCGGCCTGTTCGGGCGTGACGTTGTAGGTCGCGGTGCCGACGATCGGCCGGTTCGACGTGTTGGTCACCTTGTAGAACGCGAGGCCGTTCTCACCGATCGGCAGCGTCTGCGGACCGGAAACCGGTGTAAATTCCCACTGCAGCCCGCCGCCGACGTTGGCATCGAAGCGGACAGTCATCGTTCGCGAGAGAGTCGTGTCGGCTGGACGTTCGGCGCGCTGGGTCGTGCCGCCGTAGCCGGTCACACGGCAGAAGAGATCGTAGAGCGGGACCGCTGCGTAGGCCGCGCCGACCATGCCGAACGCGATCGCGGCGCAGACGAGGGCGACATGTCGGTTGCGCGCTCCCATGGCTGCAGCGGCATCGTGCGGCTTGTCGACCTTCTCACCCATGATCTTCGTCGTCTCTCTACCTGCAAGCCTTACAGCGGCCGATTGAACACATTGCCGCCGAGACGGACCAGCGTCGCCACGTAGAACAGCACCACGAGAGCTGCGAGCGCCAGACCGATTGCGATCGAGCGTGTCCGCTGCCGGCGCCGTGCCGCCCGATCCTCATCCTCGCTCACGACCACTCCCATTTCAGCTCATCAGCCCTGCGGCCACGCGCTCGAGGAGCAGCACGGCGAACAGCGCAAAGAGATAGAGGATCGAGAAGCCGAACAGGCGCTTGGCAATCTGTATCTGTTCGGTTTCCGTTTTGGCGCGCCACAGCATCAGAGCCAGGCCCAGGAAAATCGCCCCGAGAACAGTCGAGACGATGCCGTAGACGATCCCGCCGAGGCCGATGAAGGCGGGCACGACCGCCAGCGGCACCAGCAGCGCCGAGTACATGACGATCTGCGCCCGTGTCACCCTCTCGCCGGCGACGACCGGCAGCATCGGGACGCCCGCCCGCGCGTAGTCGCCGGTGCGGAACAGCGCCAGCGCCCAGAAGTGCGGCGGCGTCCACATGAAGATGATCGCGAACATGAGAATGCTCTCGATGCTCACGCTGCCGGTGACCGCGGCCCAGCCGATCATGGGTGGAAAGGCACCGGCGGCACCGCCGATGACGATGTTCTGCGGTGTCCGGCGCTTCAGCCACATCGTGTAGATGATGATGTAGAAGCCGATCGTCAGCGCGAGCAGCGCGCCGGCGACCCAGTTGACGAGCACGCCGAGCGTCAGCACCGAGCCGACCGAAAGCACCATGCCGAACGTGAATGCTTCCCCGGCCGTCACACGGCCGGTGGGAATGGGGCGCGACGCCGTGCGCTGCATCCGCTCGTCGATGTCGGCGTCGTACCACATGTTGAGCGCGCCGGAGGCGCCGGCACCGACGGCGATCGCGAGAAGTGCGATCACCGCGAGCGCGGGGTGCAGGCTGCCCGGCGCCGTGACGAGGCCGACCAGCGCCGTGAATATCACGAGCGACATCACGCGCGGCTTCATCAGCGCAAGGAAATCGCCGACGCTGCCGCCGCCGGCCTCTTCTGCGAGGCCGTGGCGAACACCGGGTGCAGTCGTTTCGGTCATGGCGATAATTGCTTCCGGGCGCAGGGCTCTGCCTCAGTGATGGTCGCTTGCTTTGATCCGCGGCAGCGTCTCGAAGCAGTGGTATGGCGGCGGCGACGACAGCGTCCACTCGAGGGTCGTCGCGCCTTCACCCCACGGATTGTCGACCGCCTTCTTGCGCGCGATGAAGTACGCATGGAGCATGCTGGCGATGAAGATCAGCGTCGCAACAGCCGTAATGTAGGACCCGTACGATGAGATGCGGTTCCAGTCGGCAAAGGCATCCGGATAGTCGACGTACCGGCGCGGCATACCCGCAAGGCCAAGGAAGTGCTGCGGGAAGAACAGGATGTTCGCGCCGATGAAGGTCAGCCAGAAGTGCAGCTTGGCGAGCGTCTCATTGTACATGTAGCCGCTCATCTTCGGGAACCAGTAGTACCAGCCCGCGAAGATCGCGAAGACGGCACCGAGCGACAGCACGTAGTGGAAGTGCGCGACGACGTAGTAGGTGTCGTGCA
>CAZKZT010000276.1:0-5427 GCA_964557265.1 uncultured Hyphomicrobium sp. | reverse complement strand
TCCTCGCGCGGGTCGCCCCAGTGCGCGAATTCCCAGTCGAGGATGCCGGCGAGCTGGTTGTTCTCGACGAGGTAGTTGCCGGTGCGGAAGTCGCCGTGCACGAGGGCAACCGGGCGCGATGCCGGGCGATGATCGAGGAGCCAGGCGAGCACGTACTCGAGCGCCGGGCGGGCTTCGGTGGCCTTGTCGAGGACGTGGCGCATCTCGGCAATCGCGGTGCTGACCGGATCCGGTTCGGGAAGACGTAAAAACGCGAGGTCGTCACGCGGCGGCCGGATCGTGTGGATGCGCGCGAGCTGCTCGCCGAGTTGGCGCGCGAGCTCGGGGCCGTGGCGATCGAGATGCGGGTCACGCACGATGCGGCGTGCCTGTGCGATGCCTCGGATCAGCCGCTGTACGGCGAACGGCGCGCCGATGATGCTGCGGTCCGCGCATTCCGCGATCGGCTCGGCAACTTTGACACCGGCGGCGTGTGCGACGCGAATGCAGGCAAGCTCGCTGTGACGATCGAGGCTCATCGGCAGCCGCGCGGCGGCATCGGTTCGCAGCACAAGGGAATGCGCGCCATCGCGCGGGCCGCCATCGATGATCGCATCGACGCGCCAGTTCTCCTGCACGGCGCCACCCGAGAGCAACTCCGCGCGTGCGATCTCGACGCGATGGGCGCCGACCGCGCCGGCGAGCCATTGCGCCAGCGGGTCGAGATTGGAAGGGTCGAGCGTGCGAGGGCGGGCTGCGGGCATTTCTACTCCGTCGGCAGGAGGTGGCCGCCGTCGACGGTCAGCACGCTCCCGGTCATGAAGGAGCCAGCTTCCGACGCCAGCAGCAGCAGCGCGCCATCGAGTTCGCCCGGCTTGCCGAGGCGGTGCATCGGTACGTGGGCGATCATCCGCTTGCCGCCCTCCGTCTCCCAGAACTCAGAGTTGAGTTCGGTCGAGATGTAGCCGGGTGCGATGGCGTTGACGCGGATCTTGTCGCGCGCAAGCTCCAGCGCCATGTTGCGGGTGAGTGCGATCACCGCCGCCTTGGATGCAGCGTACGCCGAGAGCGTCTTGATCGCGCCGAGGCCGACGATCGAGGCGACATTGACGATCGATCCGCCGTTGCCCGCCGCGATCATGCGGCGCGCGGCTTCCTGACCGACGTGGAATACGCCGTCGAGGTTGACGTCCATGATGTTGCGCCACTGCGTCTCGCGCATCTTGACGAACCACGCGGGGTCGGTGACGCCGGCATTGTTGATGCAGATCGAAATCGGACCGAGTGCGGCTTCGCCGTCGGCAAAGGCGCGCTCGACATCGGCGCGGTCGGTGACGTCCATCGCGACAGCGTGTGCCGTGCCGCCGGCCGCCGCAATCCGCTCCTTGAGCGCATTCAACCGATCGATGCGCCGCGCAGCAACGATGACCCTGGCTCCGGCGGTCGCGAGCACGGTCGCGAAATGTTCACCGAGGCCGGACGATGCGCCGGTAACTAGTGCTGTGCGCCCGGCAAGTGAAAACAGGCTCGATGACATTGCGTCTCCCAGGAGTCGGTTAGCGAAGCAGGCTTTTCAACGCACTTCACCATGCCAGCGCCGAAGATGCAATTTGGCGTGCCGTGCGTTCGCTGCGACTCAGGCTTTCGTCCCGTACGCGGTTCGGCTCGCCTCGGCGCTGACGAGGCCCGCCTCGAGGTCGCGCGTGATCGCCGCGCTGTCGCGTGCCGCAGGGTCGCCGAGGCCGCCGCCGCCAGGCGTGTTGATGACCAGCCGGTCACCGGGTGGGATCAGGAGGAACCCTTTGCCCGGCAGCTTCTTCCCGCTCTGGAGGGAAACGCTGCCCGGGGCGCCGTTTTGGCCGCCGTCCGCGCCGCGCGCCGGATTGATGATGCGGTCATAGGCGGCGAGCAGCTCGAACGGCTCGCCGACACGGCTCTCGATCTCGATGACCTGCCCGTGGCCGCCGCGCGTGCGCCCGGCGCCGCCGGAGTCGGGACGATACTCTTTCTTCCAGAACAGCAGCGGCGTGATCTGTTCGGCGATTTCGACCGGCGTGCCTTTGACGCCGGAGGGATACGCGGTGGCGGAGAGGCCGTCCGATTGCGGCCGGGCGCCGGTGCCGCCGTTCGAGGTGAAGGCCATCGAGAACCCGTAGTTGCCGCCTTCGCCGCCCGCGATCTTGCCGCGCACATTGAGGTTCCACAGGCACGACGTGCCCTCGGCCGGTACGCGGTCGGGGATAGCCTGCCGCAGGCAGCCGAACACGACGTCGGGCAGCATCTGCCCGATGACGTGGCGCGAGCAGACGGGGGCGGGCTTCGGCGCGTTGAGAATGCATCCTTCCGGTGCCGAGACAGTCAGCAGCTTCAGCGAGCCGGCGTTGTTGGGCACGCGCGAGCCGACGACGCAGGCGAGGCCGAACACCGTGTAGGCGGTCGTATAGGAGAGGGGGACGTTGATGCCGCGATTGGCGACCGGGCTCGTACCCGTGTAGTCGACATGAATGCCGCTGTCGGAGACGGTGACCGTACCCGTGAGCGTAACCGGGCTGTCGTAGCCATCCGTGACCATCGTGTTGGTCCAGCTCCCGCGCGGCAGCTTGGCGATCTCCTCGCGAACCGCCGCCTCCGAGCGCTCGCAGATGTAGTTGCCGAGGTCGTCGAGATCGTCGAGGCCGAACTCCTCCATCATCTCGACGAGACGGCGGCATCCGACGTCGTTGCAGCCCGCGAGCGAATAGGTGTCGCCGACAGTGTCGACAGGCAAGCGCGTGTTGGCACGGATCATCGCCAACAGCGTCTCGTTGACCTTGCCTTCCTCGATGAGCCGGAGGAACGGAATGTACAACCCCTCCATGAAGACGTCCGTGCCGTCGGGGCCAAAGCCGATGCCGCCGATGTCGATCAGATGGCTTGTGCAGGAAAACAGGCCGATCAGCTTGCCTTTGTGGAAGCAGGGCGTGGTGATGACGAAGTCGTTGAGATGGCCAGTACCCATCCACGGGTCGTTGGTGATGTAGGCGTCGCCCGGCTTCATCGCTTCGATGCTGAAGTGATTGATGAAGTGCTTCACCGACTCCGCCATCGAATTGACGTGGCCCGGTGTGCCGGTGACGGCCTGCGCGAGCATCCGGCCCTGGCGGTCGAATACACCGGCGGAGAGATCACCTGCCTCGCGCACGATCGGCGAGAAGGCGGTGCGCAGGAGGGTCTGGCCTTGCTCCTCGACGATCGCGATGAGCCGGTTCCACATGATCTGGCGTTCGATGTCGCTGGTGGGGGCGTTGGCCATCACACGGCCTCCTTCAGGGTCAGTACGAGCGCCAAGCCGGTGTCGACGTGGGCATCGAAGGACGAGGTGACGAACGTCGATGTGCCTTGCTCGACGACGACGGCGGGGCCGGTGAAGCTGTCGCCGGGTTTCATGTGGTCGCGTTCATAGACTGCGGCATCGACAACCTGGCCGAGCCGCGAGTCGTAGATCTTGCGCCGCGTGGTCGTGCTGATGGACGTGGTGCTGCCGACGGGGGGCAGCGTGGCGCGCGCGCCTGCCGCTGTCGAGACGGCAACCGACCAGCTCATGATCTCGACCGCGGCGCCGGGAATATGGCGCTCGAACAAGCGCCGGTATTCAGCCTCGAATGTGTCGCGGATCATAGCGGTATCGGAGGCGGTCATCGCCCGCTCAGGCAGCCGCACCGCGATTTCGTGGCCCTGGCCGCTATAGCGCATGAAGGCCGAACGCACCTCCGTCAACGGGCGATCGCCAGCCGCGGAGCGGGCGAGCGCGGTGGCTTCCGCGCTCATCGCGTCGAGCAGCGCGTTCGCGGCGTCGATATCGAAGCGGTCGAGACGCATGTAGCGCGAGCGGATGGTCTCGTAGGCTGCGGGCGCGCGCAGGAAGCCGATGGCCGATCCGACTCCGGCGCCTTCCGGGACGATGACGCGCGAGATGCCGAGCTTCTCGGCGAGGCGCGCCGCGTGCAGCGGGGCGGCGCCGCCGAACGCAATCAGCGTCCGCTTGCCGATCGCGACGCCGCGCTCGACAGCGTGCACACGGGCAGCGTTGGCCATGTTCTCGTCGACGATCTCGCCGACGCCGTAGGCGGCGATTTCGGTGGTCATGCCGAGCGGTTCACCGATCACGCTGTCGAGCGCCGCCGCGGCCTTCGACGGATGGATCGGAATTTTTCCGCCGGCGAAGTTCACGGGATCGACCTTGCCCAGGACGACATCCGAGTCGGTGACGGTCGGGCGCGTGCCGCCGAGGCCGTAACAGGCGGGGCCCGGTTCCGAGCCGGCGCTGTGCGGGCCGACCTGGATCCGGCGGAGCGTGTCGACGCTGGCGATCGAACCGCCGCCGGCGCCGATCTCGACCATCTCGATGACCGGAATACGCACGGGCAGGCCGCTGCCTTTCATGAAGCGTGATGTGCGGTCGACCTCGAAAGTGCGCGCCTTCAGCGGTTCGCCATGCTCGATGAGACAGACCTTGGCGGTGGTGCCGCCCATGTCGAACGAGAGGATTTCCTTCTCGCAGCGCTCCTGGGCGATGCCGGCCGCGAGGATGGCGCCACCGGCCGGGCCGGATTCGACGAGGCGGACGGGGAAGCGGCGCGCGGTATCGAGGCTCGCAAGACTGCCGCCGGAGGTCATCAGATGGATGGCGTTGGCGTAGCCTTCCTTGATGAAGGCATCGGCGAGCCGTTTGAGATAGCCCGCCATGAGCGGCTGCACGTAGGCGTTGGCGATCGCGGTCGACGTGCGCTCGTATTCGCGCGCCTCGGGGCAGACCTCGCTCGACAGCGTGATCTCGATGCCTGGATACACCTCGCGCACGATCGCAGCCGCGCGCTCTTCGTGCGCTGGGTTGGCGTAGGCATGAATGAACGCGATCGCGACCGCCTCGATCTCGCGGCGCTTCAGATCTTCGGCGACGAGCCGTACAGCGGCTTCGTCGAGCGGCAGACGCACCGCGCCTTCGACATCCATGCGCTCGGGAACCGTGAACCGCAGCGCGCGCGGGACCAGCGGCGGCGGCTTGTCGAGGAACACGTCGTATTGATCGTAGCGGCTTTCGTCGGCGATCTCGACGACATCGCGGAAGCCTTCGGTCGCGATCAGCGCGGTGCGCGCGCCTTTACGCTCGATGATGGCGTTCGTGGCGAGTGTGGTGCCGTGCAGAAAGACGTCGATGTCCGCGAATGCGAGACCGGCCTCGGCGAGTACGGCGCGGGTCCCCTCGACGACTGCAATTTCCGGGGCGCGCGGCGTCGTCAGCACTTTCGCGGTGCGCAGACGCGAACCGGCCTCAACGACGATATCGGTAAACGTCCCGCCGATGTCGGCGGCGAGACGCACGCGGGAACTGGAGTCGCTCATGTCTTCCTTGCCCGTTCTGGGATTGAGTTTTCTGCTTTAGCAAGCGCGGGCCGATGCGGCCAGACG